>NZ_JAYUPA010000236.1:0-2052 GCF_043760365.1 Armatimonas sp. | reverse complement strand
CGGGGGCGAGTGAGCCGCTCTTGCTCCTGCGGGCATCGCTGGCGGAGGGCAGCAGCCTCGATGTGCTCTCCGAAGCCGAGGTGCGCGAGGCGTTCCCCAAGCTCAAGTCCGACTACGGGCGTTTTTTGCGCGCCACCTATGCCTGTGAGCTTTTAGAAAAAGTGATGGAGGAGCGCGACCCGCACCCGGAGAGCTTTGACTTGCTGCTCTCGACGCTCTATATTCTCCAGCATGCCGTCCAGCCCGACACCGCGCTCCATGCCTACGAGCTTCAGCTTCTCGCACAAATCGGTTATGAACCTCAGCTCAGCGCCTGCATCCGCTGCGACAACCCCTTCGACACCGACTACCCACCCGTCGGCTTCTCACCCTCACGTGGCGGAGCACTCTGCATTCCCTGCACGGAGTTTCTACACACGGAGGCAATGCCCTGCAACGCCACCACAATCTTGCTGCTGGAGCGCCTCATGCTCCTCACCGATGCCAAAGCCCTCGCCTCGCTAGAGCTTCCCACCGAGGCGCTCACGGAGATCAACCGCCTGCTCCGCGCCCACCTGCGCTACCGGATTGAACGCGAGATAAAGTCCCTCGGAATGCTCGATGCCCACCGGCTGGGTTCGTGATACACTCCAAACGACACTGAGAAGAACAACCAATGAAGCTTCGTATTGCACTTGTTATGTCTGCACTTCTAGCCACCTTGCCCGCTGCCTTCGCAGACAGCTGCCTCGCAACAACTCGAGTACTGACTGCAAATGATCGGTTCTCTCTTGAAGCCAAAATGGATAGCAAATTGGCCTTCCAGCGCCCCTCGCCTGGAACACCGCCCCAGAATTACTGGAGCTACACACTGACGGAAAAGGCAACAGGCAAAACTCAAACGGGTAACATTCCCCAACTGGCAAGCCATGCTCACCCCCATCTCTTTCTTAGTAATGACGGCACCCAATTTGCCGTACTTGACAATTACGCAGAAACCCGCTATGAAAATCGCGTCTTGATCTTCCTCACAAATGGAAAGCTCATTGCCTCACTTGGTGTCACCGATATACTTAATAAAGATGAGTTGCCTTCCGTCAAACGGAGCGTCAGCCATCTTACTTGGCTTGGTTTCGACCCTAAAACATGGGATCGTGAGACTCGTACCTACGACATCTACTCTAAGACAAACAATACAATTACCCTCACCACACCGTCTATGCGAAAAGTCGCGATCTCCCTAACGAGCGGCAAGCTCGTTTCCCCAATAGGAAAATAACACCCGCACTACTGCTGTGGAGGCGGGCTCGTCTTTACCAGCTCCAGGCATTTCTCGATGAGAATCTCTCCGGTCAGCTCACCGAGCGACATGCGGGAGACGTACTCGTAGCGGGGGAAGCTGTGGAAGTCCACTTTTGTTAAGATATAGCCAAAAGCATCGTTGGTGAGGCCGAAAAGGAGGTTATGTGCACCGCGCATCTTACGCTTCAGGTAGAAGCCGATATTGGGAAGCGCCTCGCCCGGAATCGTGAGGATCTGCGCATCGCCAAGATTTACCAGATTCACCCGCGACTTTATCGTGTGATCTTTGCCGTGCGGGTATTTCAGCGGGGAGTTGGTCACCACCTGCCACAGCTCCGGAGACTCCACGGGAAAAGTCACCAGTACGCTCCGGCAGAGTAGAGCCGCTTTTGTCTGCACCGGGGCTTTTGCGACAATTCGTAGCGCCTCATCGGCCATCGTGTGCCCGATTCTGAGGCACTCCTCCCATGTGCGGGCATCTTCCCAGTAGCCTTTCTGGGGGTCCTTGGGCCGATCCAAAAGACGATTATCTGCGGTGACCATGCCGCCCTGGGCACTATTCATAAACAGAGCCATCCCACCTGCCTGCGCCTCCAGATGCTCACAGAGTGGGCCACAAAGATCGGGGCTCAGGATCCCCACATCATTGCCCAGCACTTCCGGGTGGATCGCGTAGTTGACGAGCGTCGCGATTGTCTTGCCCTCGGGAGTGAGCGCTTGAATCACGGACATGCGGCGGTCGTAGAGATCAGGCGCGTAGTAATTATAGGC
>NZ_JAYUPA010000235.1:0-2052 GCF_043760365.1 Armatimonas sp. | reverse complement strand
GGGACACTGCCCTTGATGTAGGTGGTCGTTCCCGTTCCACAGAGCGTCGCCAGGGTGCCGCCTGCGACGGAAGCGCCCTGGGCAAGACGGTTGTCCATCGCGTACTGCTCCTTGGCGGAGTCAATCTGGCGCAGGTTGCCCACACAGGCACGGGCACGGGCTGACTCACGAGCACGGATAAAGTTCGGGACAGCGATCGCGACCAGGATACCGATGATCAGGACGACGATCATAATTTCCACAAGTGTAAACGCACGACGAAGAGATTTCATAGTCTAAATGTGATCCTTTCAGAATCGAAGAGGAGAGTTTGGTGTTCTCCCCTATACATTCTCTAATTATGGCGCTCTCTCACGTCTCCCATTAGGTCTGATTATTACCAGGTTTTCAGCGTCCCCCCGGACGATGAAGCGCCCCGCCAGCAGGGCGCTTCAGATTCTGCAAGGAGCGCAGTGGGTTGCCTATTGGCTTAGGGGCTCGCATCCGAAGAGAGTGCATCAGCTCTGTCTCACGCCCCTTGTTCAGACGAAGCGGGCCCGTGGCCTTTTGTTGCCCCCAAGCCCCCTCGCGGTAGAGGGCACGCCACATATTCTTGTGCTGTAAAGCCTGTGGGTGGGCAGCCTGAAGCGCACGCTTACGAGCAGCGCGCAACATCATGCCCTGTCGCACCGGGACGGGAGCTTCCAGAGCGCGCCCTGCCTCATCGAAAGACTGTACCTCGACGCTACCTTCGGCGGTGCTCACTACCATTTCGTTGGTCTCCTCATCCACCCCGACTCCAAATAAAGTGCCCGTCACCCCTGCCACTCCACTGGATGTCTCTACAGTGAACTTAGTGGGGTGATTGGCCTTTTTCACCAGTGCCCAGACTTGCCCGCTCAGCACTTTGAGCGCAAACTGCTTATCCGCGCCAATCTGGCTGAGAACCACAGTCGTATTGGCTCCGACTCGCACCACATGGCTATCGGGTAGCTCGACCAAAAGCGCAGCATCTGCCCCCGTCCGTAGGGTTGTCGCAGCGGGCAGACGATCTCCCACCGAAAGCGCACGAAATGCACCGTGTCCGGGTAGCTTCTTTTCCACTTTTCCAAAGGCATCCGCAATGCGTGCCGTCGTCGTTTTTTGCATTTAAAGCTCCTGAGTACGTACAGGCCGAAAAACCTGCACGGGTATCTGTTTTCCTCTGACGGTAATCTCACCCAGGGGTTCAGCCTCGATTGCTTCCGTAAGCTGTAAAAAACTGCCTTCACTTAGCAAAATCGGGGTTTCCATAGTCTTGGTCGCGTCTTGCAAGCGTGAGGCAAGATTGACGATATCGCCAATCACGGTACGCTGCATCCGCCCCGCCGTGCCGATAAAGCCCTCACGCGCCACCCCCGAGGCGATCCCGATACCCATCTGGATACCCATCTGCTCCCCTGTACGCTGCATCTCCCAGGCCCAGCGCACGGCGCGAACCGCTCCAGGCTCCTGCTTAGAAAATTCGAAGAAATAAAGTAAGATCGCATCCCCCATGAACTTATCTAGCTCAGAACCGAAGCGCTTTGCGGCACCATCGCCTGCCTCAAAATAGCTCAGGAGCATTTTTTCGACCTCATCGGCGCTATGTGTCTCGCAGAAGCTAGTGAAGCCACGGATATCACAGAAAACCACAGTGACGTAGACCTCACGGGTACCTAGCTGCATCCCCCGCCCGGTGACTGCGCTCCGCGCGGCAGACGCGGAGACTTGTGTCTTGAAGGCACGATGCGCCCGAAGTATCTCGTAGGGAGTAGCCAGTCCCGCCGCGAGCCCGAGCATTGTCAGCGGTGTCGCGCTCTCCCACCAGACCCCTGTCCGCAGAAACGCAGCGTGCGCCAGAAAAACCCATCCGGTTCCTAGAACCAGCGGGGCGATGAGTGCGGGAGCCAGCGTGAAGCGCCAGACCAGCCAGAGAAAGACCACGGTTAGCAGCAAGCCGATCCAGAGACTCCACGCCTCCGCGGTTCGAATGCCGTTGTTCCTGATAGCCATGGTGACGATGTTCGCGAGAATCTCTACACCAGTCATCTC
>NZ_JAYUPA010000234.1:0-2053 GCF_043760365.1 Armatimonas sp. | reverse complement strand
GCGATCTCCTTCGCGGGAGAGAAACATCAAGCGCAGCAGTGCGCGCGGGTCGAGGTCGGTTGTCGAAAGGTCCAAAAGGTCGTTGTCCATTGTCTATAGTTGCTGTGTTTATATGTCAGAGCCTCTCTGCTCCGGGAGTGAGTATACCCGATGCCTGCCCCCTACCCCCCGCCCGGCGGGGGAATCACAAGGATTTTGTCTAGGCAGGTGACGATCACAGGAGCCAGTAAGAGCAGCGCCGCCACGGTTCCGGAGTCATTAAAAGCAATCGCCGCCCCCGCGCCCCAGAGCCCCTGCACCACGCGCCCCTGAAGCTCCGTCCCTAGTCGCGCAAAGAGCCGCTTGAGGTGCCACATCCCCACTCCCACCACCGCCAGCGCAAGTAGTGTCGGCCCCGCAACGGTAAGCCGCGCGTTCATGGCGAGCTTTCGGACAATAATCTCTCCCCACGCCGAAGTGCCCTTCCCCGCCGCCTGCCCAATATGCGACTGCGCCGCACCGGGCTGTAATCGGTCTATAAAGGCAAAAAATACGGCAGTTAATATCGCTATACTTAATAAGAGTAGTATTTTGATAATCTGATGGCTCACTAAGCTATTTTTTCGTGCTGCTTCACTCTCGCTCCTTGCTGCTTCACTCTCGCTCCCTGACGTTTTATGATTTCTTCGTGCTACAATACCTCCTGATGCAAACGCAACGCTCGCCGCCATCGCGCCCCCGGCATTGGCACCGAGCATCGGCAAGCCCAGCAAGAGCGTGATCCCCAGCCCGACCCAGCCTAGAAAGCGCTTCGGCACGCTCATCAGCGCCGCCCCGATCAGCAGGCCCATGTACTCGTTGCCGATCCCATAAAACCGAATCCCGGAGCTGTAGTATCCCGAGAGCGCGGAGTGGGCGACCATTCCCCAGCCAAAGACCGTATCGAGCACGACCAACACCCCGAAGAGCTGGAGAATATCCGCTACCACCGTGGGCCGTTTCTCAGGGCGGGAGAGTGCGGCGATTACCAGAGTTGCAAAGAAAAACATCGCAATCTGTGTTGTCGCAGAGGGAGCCAGCCCTGCGGGCAAGAGCGCCAGTGTGCCTGCCGTCGCTACCGCCAATGCGCTCCGCGCCGCCTTCACGAGCCTTGATTTACGCAGAGCCACGATTCCGAGCGCCAGCCCAATCCCGGCGAGACTGGCCCAGAGTACGAGCAAAGGGATTTTGCTGGCCTCCAGCCCTTCTAGCCGTGCTCCAAAGTAGCGTATCTGTCCTAGCCCGCCCCGCACGATCTCAACCGGACGGCCCTCGCCCGTCAAATCCGCCGCCGTCACCAGCCCAATCGTGCGCGTTGAAGGCGAGGTAACCGCGCTCCCGTTTGTGATGCCTTTTTCCAGTACCCGCAGAGGGCGAATCTTCGGCAGGCCCTTCAACGGCTCCTGCACCACCGCCAGGCGAATCTCGCCGCGCTCCGCACGCCGCAAGAGCGTTTCCAGCGGCTCCGTCGAGGGTTCGGGGAGCTTTCCCGTGGCAAGATGCACGTAGCCAAATGCGCCTTTGAGTTTCAGGGAAGTTACGTCGAGCGGCGACGAGACCACGAGGGGCGGCTGTGCGTGGGCAGTAGTGGAGAAAAAGAGGACGAGCAGGAGAAGGAGAAGAATTACCCTCCCCCGCTCTGTTACCCTCCCCCCGCTCGTTCCTCGCGACCCCCTCCCAATAATGGGAGGGGGTAGGGGGATAGGTTCTGGCTCCCCTCCCTTTCCCGTTATCGGGAGGGAGGGGCCGGGGGAGGGAGGGAAAGTCCCCATCTACCCCAGCGCCGCACGCGCCGCCGCCAGCGCCTCGCTGAGCTTGCTAGCATCGCGGCCCCCTGCTTGGGCGAAGTCCGGGCGGCCACCGCCGCCGCCGCCCGATGCTTGGGCCGCCGCTTTCACGAGATTGCCGCAGTGGACTCCCTTCGCGACCGCGTCTTTGGTGGCTTTCGCGACAAAGACCAGCTTCTCGCCACTCACAGCTCCGAGAACCACCACGCCCGCACCGATGCGCCCGACCAGCTCATCGGCCAGCTTGC
>NZ_JAYUPA010000233.1:0-5741 GCF_043760365.1 Armatimonas sp. | reverse complement strand
CAGGTAGGAAGGACTAGTGAAAAATATAGTATTCGTGCGGCAAGGCGCGAATGCGCCTGCTGAGTAATATACTCAGGCGTCAACCTGCTCCATTTATGAGGGGATTGCCCTAGCCAGGGGGGCCTTGGTTTCTGGCTAGTTTGTAGGCTAGGATGCTGGCCCATCTTGAAAGGAGCATTTCCCCGTCTCAATAGGGCACTACGAACTGGGAGTATGCCTGGAAGAACCTGGATCAATGTCGTGTCCTCCCATCATTGCGCGACTGATAGGGAGTCAAATTGATGCTAGAGTTTTGCCCGCTGGCTATAGAGCCAAATAGGTTACCACCTGCCGTCTGAGTGACTTTCGATTGGCAGTGCAATCTGCTGTTTTTCTGAATCTTGTAGGTGCTCGCGTTTAAGTTTGCAAACATAAATTCCTCCAAAAGAATTGGTCAAAATGAGTGAAAGGGGCGTTCTAAGTGGCAGGTGCGCGATGCCTGAGGTTGTCCCTGATGGCACCGCGCCTTGCCTCTCATCAGGCTCTGCCTTTTGATCTCACGCTTCGGGCCACGGGTCGAATTTCTCTCCACGCAAGAGCAACCCGACCTTATGAAAGGGAACGAGCAGTAGCATAGGAGAGAGGGTTCCCATACGACGGCAGACATAATCTAAGAGCTCGCGTAATGGGATCGATTTGCGGCTCACTTCTGCCTCTGCATCAGCAATACGCTGAAGTGCGAGTGCGGATATTTGTGGCTTCTCAGCGAGTGCTGCTTCGTCAGCACGCAGCTTTCCTTCGAGCTTTGCGACCTTGGCATTCAGATCAATCAGTTGGCAAGCTGCCTCCATAAGATCTTGGCGAAGCTCACCCTCTCCCTCTCGCTCCGGGGGGCGATTGTGCTCCTCACGTTTCCAAGGCCACTTTTTTGCAAGTTCTCGAGCACTATCGGTGAACGAGAGATAGCTGGCGAAGAAAAGAATCGCGCCATTAATCGCACTACCAATGATGAAGAAAACCCAGAGGGGAGGGGCTTCACTATCACCTACAAAAGCGAAGTCCAATGCCATCTGGTGAAGCCCAAATCCCTCCAGAAGCGAGATCACCACCCACAGGAACAAGAGCCCCACAGTACACCACCAAGCAGCAGCACGTAGGCTAACCTCACTCTGACGATCCTCAACATGCCCTTCGAACTTCGCTCTGGCATGGAGTTTCCCATTCTGTGCTCCTGAAATAATCAGTAGATGGTGAAGCGCTGCGCCAAGTAGCCAGAAGCAGATGAGAATGCCCTTGATCGTCGGAGTAAGTGCATCCAGGTCTTGAAGCGTCGAGAGTGGAATCACCCCGGTAAGTGTGCCCACCGCCAGGCTGATAGGTATACTCAAAAACAGTGGAGCCAGTATCTTGGTAATAGCCAGCCCAATTACTTCTGCGCGCTTGGGAGCGCCAGGGACAGGAACGGGTCTTGGACCGTAGTCCACCTCTCTGCGCAGGGCAGCAGTCACTGACTCGACTGATATGGTGGTCGGATTTAACGTAATTTCCAGAAGCGATGCGGCTTTGGCTAGAGCTTTTCGTTTCGGAACCCGCTCCTCCTCCAGTTCTTCCAGCATCCTGAGGTACTTCGGCTGGCGTTCATGAATCATCGCAGCACGAGCGAGGAGGCGCTTTATGTCTGCGACCAGTTCCTCGTATGCTGCAATTCTTGCGTCATTTGCCTTAGTTGCAGGTTCCTCAACTGCGGCAACTCTATGGTCAATAGCGCGGGCCATTCCTGGAAGTACAGGCCGTAGGTCGTTTGCCAGTTCACGCCCGCTCTTGCAAAGTGGGTGATGCTTCGAAGCATCGTAGGACTCTATTGGAAGCTGTAGCCCGATCACCATCGCAGCTTCCTGGCTAAGTTTTTGGACGTCATTATTGACGTACTCACCGTGAGTATTGAGGCGCTCGTTCTCTGCGTCGGACTGTATTACCTCCGCCTCACATAAACAAGTAGTGGTGGCCATTCTATTTGCCTCCTTTCCGAAGGATGGCTTGAATCTCTCGAATTGCCTCCGGCGCGTCCGCTGATGCGGCAAGCCGTACCCGGTTTCCTAAAGGCTTGAGTGCCGCTTCGAGTTTGGTGTAGGCGCTACTATCTGAGACCGCAGGTAGCCCATAGAGAGCAATGAAGTTAGGCTCCTTGGCAAGTAGCTTGGCCTCGGCATTAATCTCTGCAAGATCATCAAAGCCGCAGTCGGACACGAAAATAACCAGGATGGGTTTGCCTTGCTGCTGAAGTCGCTCTCGAACCCGTCGCAGAAGGGGAGCTCCAAACGTGCCCCGCCCATTTGATGGTTTAGCTAGCTCGGCTTTCAGTGCGTTTTTAAAGAGGATTGGTTTACGGATTTTCCCTGTGTAAAAGGGAGCAACTTGAACATCACTACCAAAGGTGCAGGCTTCGATGACGGTATGGGGCGGTGCCGCGACGGCGACCTGTGTGGCAAACCGGATAATATCGCTCTGAAGGTATACGGTGCTACCTGTGTGATCAGCGAATTCCAAGACCGTGATACGCGTTTCATCACTATGATTGGAGAAGCTTCGTGATGAACACCCTGGTAGTGTTAATAGCATCCCTGGCAGTAATATCAAGCCCGCCAGTAGAGATGTGAGTCCGTATGAACAGGTGTATTTAGTTCGACACTCTGTTCCAAGAAAAGTCCCGAGGAACACGGAGATACCCGTGGGGACGAGTGACAGTTTCATTTAAAGAACCCTCCTACCAAACATTGCCACGGCGAGGCGTGACGACAGCGGTGGCACGAAGCCACCCCCTTGACATGTCGAGCAGAAGGATGTATAACCGGGACAACCTAGCTTAAGGGTCTCCTGGTTAGGATATTTCCTCTGCTGATACAGAGGCACATCTCCTGCCGGACAATTACAGGTGTAAAAGCCTACTTAAAATACAGGTATTGCCTGTTTCTGAAAAACTTCTTCTGGTTCGCCGCGTATCAATCGCAGCGAACCATTTTTATTTTGTCTCATCCTTTCGATATAGATCACAACAGATTTGCATATTGATATTGTTAGAGAATTTAAGTCATAGGCATACTCCGAAAAAGAAATACAGTTTTCAATGTATTGAAAATCATACTAGATCTTTTAATACATCATAATAACTATAGCCGTGATGTTGTCAGTGCCTCCATTTGCATTTGCATTTGTAATAAGGCGTTCTACTGCCTCTTCAGGCGTCTGAGAGCCAGAGAGTATATTTGTGAGCGATTCTTTATTGACCATATCCCAGAGCCCATCCGAGCAGAGAAGAATGCGATCTGTGGGAAGAAGCTCATCAACCTTATTGTAGGCAGGCTTGTTATCGCCCATATCTCCCAGGGAAGCCAGAAGACGGTTACGTGCTCCTGAGGTTGCGGCCTCTTCTTCAGTAATCTCTTTGAGCTCTACTAAAACCGCACCTACCGTGTGGTCTCTCGTCAGTTTCTGGAGAGGCTCACCTACTCGCAGAAGATAGGCCCGACTGTCGCCGAGGTTCATAACATGAAGCGTTTTGCCCAGGCGCACTGCTATAACAGCGGTGGTGCCCATGTGTACGCCAACCGATGTTTGGGAGCAAGTACGGATAGCGCTATCAGCGGTGCAGAGCGCCGCAGTAAGTAGGGCCAGAACGGTCTCATTATTGGCAGAATCAAGGGCGTCTAAACGTTCTTGGGTGAAGAAAGCACTTACTTGTTCACATGCGATTCGGCTGGCAACCTCTCCAGCAGTCATCCCACCCATTCCATCAAAGACACCAAAAACATGCCCATCAGCGTGGATAAAGTAGGCATCCTCGTTGTTTCTACGTTTCTGACCAATATCCGTGCCGCCTGCGGCTCGGAGTCGTTTTGACATTGCAATGACAGACATACATGTTAATTTTTCTTGCATTTTTCATATCTCAATTCTTATTTTTCTGATGTTAACAGTGTTAAAACTTCTGATGGTTATCACCACCATAATGTCTGGATAGATTTACTACAGATTCAAATACACTTCTTCCAATCGTAGACGTAATTCTTTTGCTGTCCTGATACGAATGTGAGGCTTATCGATCAGTGCTTGATTGATCAGAGTTACAAGATCTTCAGCAATACTAGGGATATAATCCTCAATTGGCTTCACACTGTCCTCTAAAACAACACGAACTGGGTGCTTGCCTTTAGGAAAACTACGCGGAGTTTGCCCATGTGTTAGGAGCCAGTAGAGGATTGCTGCCATCGCCCAAACGTCTACCTCAGGATCAGCGTGCTTGAAATCGATTAATTGCTGGCGTGGCATGAAACCAAGTGTCCCTCCTACAGAGCCTGTGGTTGTCATTCCTGCTTCATCAAGAGCTTTAGCGAGTCCAAAATCCGCAATTTTCGGGAGGTGAATTTCCTTCTGGGAATCGAACTGCATTAGGATATTGCCCGGCTTAAGATCTCGATGAACTACCTGGTTCTCATGAGCAAATTCCAACCCTTGCAACGCGGCGAGGATAATTCCTACCGCGCGCTTTGGAGTAGGCCATGCTTTTCGGTTGTTGATCCACTTCTCTAGGCTTCCTCCATTACAGTAGTCCATCACGATACACAAATAGCCATTATCAGCAATGAATTTCCTAGTCGCCACTATATTTAGATGACGAAGTCTGTCATGAATCTGAATCTCTCTATGAAAACGTTTTTCAGCTTTATTGTTGTCTAATATCCGTGGCAGAATCAGCTTAATGGCGACTGGTATCCCTGATTCTATATGGTTTCCTTTGAGAACAAATCCCATCTCTCCACTACCTATTAGGTCTCCAACCTCATACTCGTTAGTGGAGAGAAGTAAGAGAGCTCTATTGCGTGCTTGCTCGGAAAATAACGTGCTTACTTGTTCTTCAGCTTCGCTTTGCTGTGAGGTAATTGTATTGCGTTCCTCTAAAGAAATTGTCTTGATAGTAGATTGAGCATCCCTTGATTTCTGTATCTGGACACGGAGCCGAACGGCGCTAGCAAGCTCGATAATATCTCCATCGTGGAGCTGGTATTCGCTGTAATGTCGTGCCTGACTTTGCTCACGAGTCTCGCCGCTTCCCCGTTTCCCGATCAGCTCTCCGTTAATCTTAGTACCATTTAGGCTGCCAATGTCTCGGATGGTAATACGTGGTGGATTGATGTGGATCTCACAGTGATTTTGTGAAACGCTACTTTCTTTGCCGTCGATGTGAATCGGGGAACATCTATTATCACGACCAAGCGTAAAATGCGTCCGTTCGGTAAATTCGAATACTCTTTGATTCACTTTGCCCTGCTCTATGATAAGGCAGACTATATTCTGGTCTGTCACATTTTTAATTTTCATTAGTTTGCAATCGATTTTCTCAGACACTCTATTCTTCGGCTTGAGTAGGTCTTCTGTGATCTATACGAACCAACTTTGAAAATCCGTAAAATATTTTGAATTATGCTACTGTTGATAGTATTTTAAATTTAATGCAATTTTATTATCAGATTATCACGGTCAAGGCGACTCCTACGGGGCAAGTCCCGAGGTATCTATCGGAGTCCGGCTTCGCCGGGTCAAGCGGCCTGACGCGGCCTGAACGGCGCGTAGGCTCACCTTCATACAAAAGCGGTTACGAGGCAAGCCTCGGGGAATGCACCCGCAGCGATTCAGTTGTTATTGATCTTATGCTAGTCGTAAACTTGCAAGAGAGCAGTCTCCCCGTGGCAGGTAGCCCCCCCAGT
>NZ_JAYUPA010000232.1:0-5743 GCF_043760365.1 Armatimonas sp. | reverse complement strand
AGGTGACCTACTCTCACTGGTATCTGAACTGACAGCTCAAGTGGATCGTCTGCTTCTTGCTCCCTCTGCTCTTCTGTTCGCTCCCGTGCTGCACGATTTTTCCCAGGGTCAACAGGAGACTGTGTTATGCGTATTTTTGTGGGGGGCCTCCCCTATAGTGCCACCGGCGATAGCCTGCGTTCTCTCTTCGAGCAGGCAGGTGCCGTCAGCGACGCTCATGTCGTTCAGGATCGCTTCACCAATGAGAGCAAGGGCTTTGCCTTTGTCGAAATGCCTAACGATGCCGAGGCACGTGATGCGATTTCCCGCTTCAATGGTTACTCCCTTGGTGGTCGCAACCTGACTGTCAACGAGGCGCGTCCTCGTGAAGAGCGAAGCGGTGGCGGTGGCGGTGGTGGTGGTCGCTCTGGTGGCGGCGGCGGTGGTGGTTACGGCGGTGGCGGCGGTGGGCGCGGCGGGCGGTACTAGTTTTGAGTAACCCACCCTTCCTGGGTGGGCGACGTGAAATTATAGTCGTCTGTCCGGCTTGTGATTTTCGCTCAAGCATTCCGCCGTCGGCAATCAGTCGCAACGCCTATTTCTGCTCCCGTTGTGGGAAGGCAGTCGATTTGATGTCGCAACTTTCTCGTCCACAAACTCCCTCCACGGAGGGTGGCCCTGCGCCACGCCGTGATAAGGGAACATCGCGCTACAAGAGCGCACGGAAAGGTCGCCGGTAGTTCCGGTTTTACTATGCCAGCTCCCGTTCCAATTCCACCTGGTGCGGCTACGGGAACGAGTGCATCGGACCGTAAGCTTTACCTTCCGTATAGTGTCTTACCCGCCCTGGTTGGTCCAGGGCGGGGAAAGATCACTTTTCACTGGTTTATCCCAGAGCGTTCCGAACCTATCGGAGACTACACAAAGCTTATTTTAGGCTATCGTGGGCTCACCGAAGTTGCCTGTGCGCGTGCCGAGCGGCTTGTCAATGAGCTATTCCGCGAAGAAGAGTTTCATCTGTTCCGCTCCTATCTTGAGGCAAGGCATGGAGTTGAGGTACGTACGGGTATGCTTACCACTCCTCTGACGTCTGTCAAACCCGACACCTCCACTCGCCTCGGGACGCTGCGCCCGTGGCACTCCCTGGATGCCGAAGATGCCTCCGAGATCCTGATCCATAAGCTCTCCGATGAAAGCAACTACACACTTCCCTTTACCGTTTGGGGAGCCTACTTAAGTACAACGCGCCCCCCGCGAAACGTTATAGCAGGAGGGTGAACCTAACCCTCGTGCTGACCGCGACCTGCGGCCTCTTATTTTTGATTGTGGTTGTTCTTGCCCGGCGCGTTCGCCAGCTCTCTGAGCAACTTGACGCGGCAGATTTCCAGCAGCGCTCGCTCTCCACTACCTACGGACGGATCACGGAGCAGTGGTTTCCCCTCATGAATCAGTACCCCTACGACCCTCAAAGGTTCCGCTTTCTAGGGACACCCATTGATGGTGTCCAGTTTGAAGACGACAAAATAGTCTTTGTGGAGTTTAAAACCAATAGAAGCCAGCTCTCGAAAAGTCAGCGGCACTTTCGAGAGCTGGTCGAATCGGGCGAAGTCTACTTCGAAGAGTTTCGTTTCACTGATGATAGTAAGAACTAGCCAAAGCGACCGTTGATGTAGTCGTCTGTCTCTTTCTGACTTGGTGTGCTAAAGATCTTTTGGGTTGTCGTGAACTCTTTGAGCTCGCCTTTGAGGAAGAATCCCGCATACTCGGAGACACGAGCAGCCTGCTGCATGTTGTGTGTGACTATCACAATAGTGTAGTCTTTTCGCAACTCATTAATGAGCAGCTCGATCCGGTAGGTGGAGTTAGGATCGAGTGCGGAGCAGGGCTCATCCATGAGCAAGACTTCAGGAGCGACGGCGAGTGCACGGGCGATACAGAGCCGCTGCTGCTGGCCACCGGAGAGGGCGAGCGCGGACTGCTTGAGCTTGTCCTTGACTTCGTCCCAGAGCGCCGACTGGTGCAGGCATTTCTCCACCAGCGCATCTAGATCTTTACGGCTGCGCATGCCGTGAATCCTTGGCCCATACGCCACATTGTCGTAGATACTCATCGGGAACGGGTTGGGTTTCTGGAAAACCATCCCGACTTTCTTACGCAGGAGCACCACATCCACACGCGGATCGTAGAGATCCTCACCATCTAGAGTTAATTTCCCCGTGAGGCGCGTGCCATCAATGAGGTCATTCATACGGTTGATCGTCCGTAGAAAAGTGGATTTGCCACAGCCAGATGGTCCGATAAATGCCGTGACACTCTTGCGGGCGATGGGAAGTGTGATCCCCTTCAGTGCCTGAAAGCTGCCGTAGTGAAAATCAATGTTCTGCGCGGCGATACAGATATCCATAGGAGCATCCGGCAGATCATGAGAATCAATGGAGGCGATAACGCTTGGGTAAATCTCCTCATCTTTGTTATTATTTACGTTCATCTTCATTTTTACTTGTCTTCTTGCACACGACTTCGAGTTGCGAGGCGAGCGACTATACTCATTAAGAGCACCATCATGATCAGGGTTAGTGCAGCAGCCCACGCGATCTGGTTGTGCTTCTCGTCTACATCGGTGGCGTACTTAAAGAGGCGTAGCGGAAGTGCATCCACCTGGCCGTCCATCTTTCCCATAAATTCATTGCCTAAGATGGTAAAGATCAGCGGTGCGGTCTCACCTGCCACACGCGCGACGGCAAGTAGCATTCCGGTGAGAATACCGCCCCGAGCCGCCGGGAGAACCACCGAGAGCATTGTCCGCCAGCGCGTTGCCCCCAAGCCGAGTGAGGCTTCGGCGAGGGCACTCGGGACTAAGCGTAGCATTTCCTCTGTAGTGCGCATGATCAGTGGGAGCATCATGATCGCCAGCGCGACCCCACCCGCCCAGCCGCTGTAGCCCTTTCCAGGATAGGCCTGCGAGATTGGCAACACCAGCGCAGCATAGACAAAGATACCGATCACAATTGAGGGAATGCCGTTGAGGACGTCGGTGAGAAAGCGGACAGTATGGGCGAACTTCCCTTTGGATTCTTGCTGATAGATGCCGCCTAGGATACCAATGGGCACCGCAATGGTGCAGGCGACTCCGAGAATTTGTAGTGTCCCACGAACGCTCTGCGCAAAGCCGTCGCCATCCCCCGACGCTACAGTAAAGAGTGTGAGGTTCAGATGGCTGAGCCCTCGCACGGCGAGAAAGTAGAGCACTAACCCCAGCACTGCAATGCCCACTAGCGCACCGAGGCTACAGAGCGTGAGCATGGTAAGACTCTGGGCACGGCGTAGCTTTACTCGGCTGTCGGCGGCGTAGAGGCTCATTTGTTCACGCTCTTTCCGGTGTAGCGCACAAGGATACGGGCAAGTGTATTAATAAGAACCGCGACAAGAAAGAGCACTAGGCCGATCTCGATCAGTGCTGAGGTGCTGAGCCCTGGCTGTGCCTCATTGAACTTATTGGCCAGTGCACTGGACATCGTGTAGCCAGGCTCAAAGAGATTGAGGCTAATCCCCGAGTCTGTTTGGGCGGGCTGATTGCCAATGACCATCGTGACTGCCATCGTCTCCCCAAACGCACGCCCCAGACCGAGCATCACTGCCCCAATGATTCCCGAGCGCGAGTAGGGTAGCACAACTTTGGAGATGGTTTCCCACTTGGTTCCTCCCAGCCCGTACGATGCTTCGCGCTGGGCTTTGGGGATCGCCTGGAGAATATCGCGGCTGACAGCAGTAATAAAGGGCAGGATCATGATCGCCAGAATCACGCCCGCCGTGAGCATCGAGGGGCCGTAGCCAGCACCTGAGAAAAGTGGAATATTTTTCCCCGCAAGAGGCGTCATGAGTTTGTCACGCAGAAACGGGGTGAGTACAAAGATTCCCCAGAGACCGTAGACCACCGAGGGAATCGCGGCGAGTAGCTCGATGAGAAACGTAATCGGGGTGCGTAGCCACTTGGGGCAGAGCTCGGCCAGAAAGATCGCCGCACCGAGGCTGATAGGAACCGCCAGAAGCAAGGCAATCAGTGAGGAGTAGAGCGTCCCAAACAGAAAGGGCCAGATACCGTAGACACCCGCCGCATCATCCCACACGGAGAGCGTAACAAACTTAAAACCCGTCGCCTGAAGGCTCAGTCGGGATTGCCAAGCCAGCGTGGTGGCAATCGCAACGATGAGCAGAAAGAGCACCAGAGCTGAAAAGCCCAGCACGCCCAGGTAGATCTTGTCTCCTGGGCGACTCTTACCTGTGGTGAGGGTTAGGGCCACGAGGGCCTAACCTCCGATTTTCTTCAGTGCGTCCAGAACACGGCTCTGAACACCTGCTGGGAGCGGGGCATAGTCGGACTTTGCTGCTGATTTCTGGCCTGTGGTCAGGCACCAGCGAAGAAATTTCTTGACTTCGGGCTTTGCATCGGGGTAGACCAGAATCCAGGTGAAGCCCGTGATCGGATAGCCAGTGGGATCGCTGGTATTGGTTGCCATTGCGCAGAAATCAGCAGGAAGCTTAACCCCAGCCGCCGCTGCCGAAGTACTTGCCAGTGTGGGCGAGGAGAAGTTTTTCTTCGCATTCTGGACATGGGCATACGTGATGGCGTTCTTATCGGCAAACGCAAGCTCAACATAACCGATTGCTCCGGGAGTCTGCTTAATAAATGCGGCGACGCCCGGGCTGCCCTTTCCTGCAAGCCCACCCTTCGTCCAGTTGACGGATTTCCCCTCGCCAATTCCGGCCTTAAACGCGGGGCTGACTTTGGCTAAGTAGTTGGTGAAGATCGCCGTGGTCCCCGAGCTATCAGAGCGGCTGATAGTAACAATCCGGTTTGTAGGAAGCTTCATGCCTGGGTTCAATCCTCCAATACGTGGATCGTTCCAAGCAGTGATCTTATGCAGAAAGATATCCGCGATCACGGCTCCTGTGAGCTTCAGGCCATTGGGAACCCCCGGGGCATTGTAGGCCACGGCGACGGCACCTGCGCACATGGGAAGGTGCAGGATCTTGGGAGCTCCCTGGCGCTCTTCGGCGTTCATGGGGCTATCCGAGGCACCAAAATCAACGGTCTTTGCGGTGATGGCCTTGATGCCGCCTCCGGAGCCGATTCCCTGGTAGTTGACGGCGGCTCCACCTGAGGCTTTGTACTCTTTTGCCCAGTTGTTGTAGAGAAGCTCCGGGAACGTTGCGCCTGCTCCGGATATTTGGGCTTGCGCGGTTGCCGCCAACGCAAGCGGTAGAAGTGTGAGTGAAAATTTAAAGTTTCGCATAGCTAGATTTATGATAAGTGTTTTTCAGTGGGCTTAATTTAAGCCCACTTTAATACATGATTAAGCTTCGTTTAAGAAGTATTTCTTTAGTACTCGACTTGGATCTCACCGATGACCTGGCCGAGTTTCTTTCGTGCCGCTGTGCCCACAGCCGCCGATGGATCGTAGGGGGTGAGGCCCTGGACATACCAAAGGCGCAGGCGGGTTCCAGGAGCAAGTTGATGCAAGACACCTCCCTGGATAGTTTTGCGCCGGTATTCTCCTGAAGTGAGGCCCGCGACGGTCTGGCTGGTGGGATCAAAGACATCGTAGGTGAGGGAGGCGACGGTATGGGCGGCGACGGGCTGACGAATGGTGGCGTACCAGGCATGGACTTTATTGCCCGCCAGATAGAGCGAGCGATCTGGCGTGACATCGTAGCGGCCATCTATGCGCTCGTAGCGCACCTCCGTGCCGTTCTTACCGACCCA
>NZ_JAYUPA010000231.1:0-2058 GCF_043760365.1 Armatimonas sp. | reverse complement strand
CTCCACGCGAGCTGCTCCCCACTGTCCGCCGCTGGAAGCGCGAGCCGCGAACCCGAACCCCGCTGAGTCTTCTGAGCCATGCGGGCCTCTTGGGCGGCCTGGTGCTGCTCGGTGCGGGGGGCCTACTCAGCCTGCGTCCGGCTCAGTTGGAACAGCGGTAGCGACGGAATCGCTCAGCGGTGAGAGGCTCCCAGCGCGACGATTCACGTAGCGGGTTGGTCTCCTGGTCAAGATGAAGCGCTGCACGGCGCAGCACATCCCGGGCAGAGAGAAGCCGCGAGGGAATATCCGTCAGCTCCAGGAGTGCCTGCTTATCCTCATTGGCGATTGGCAGCACGCACGCGGCTGTAAAAGAAAGAAGCTCCGGGGTATCGGGAAGGCGAAACCCCGCGACGCGTTTTCCGGCACGGGCTAGCTGACGAGTGAGGTAGTCCTTGAGCGCATCCTTGACAGACTCAACCAGCGGCTCCCAGTCTCCCTCAGCGGCGGGCTCATCGTGGATGTACTCGATCAGGCCACTGCGATACGGATGGTTGTCGTGGGTGTCGAGCAGTCGAAACCGCTCCGTCCCGACCACCTCCACACGAAACCGGCCATCTGGCAAGGGATCCGACTCCACAATCCGCGCCAGACACCCCACCTGAGCGGTCTCAACCGTCTTCGTGGCTTCGTCGTTGCTGGTCATCAAAACAATGCCAAACGGGAGATTCTCCTTCAGACAGCGCTGGATCATCAGGCGGTAACGCACTTCAAAAATATGCAGCGGCACGACCATCTGCGGAAAAAGAACCAGGTCCAGCGGAAAGAGCGGAACCTCAGCGATACGTCCCCCGTGTTGCGATTCCATAACAGATTATATCGCGGTAAAATAACGAAGCAAATCCGACGATAAAGGAGTCTATCTAGGCATGGTACCGATACTTGCCACGCCCATTGCACTGACTGCACAGGCACAGCCTCCCGCGTTCTCCCTCCGCTTTCCCGAGACCTTTGTCTGGAACCCGGAGACACGCGGCCCACTACTTATCGTCTTGCCCGGCGATGAAAAATCTCTCCAGCCGGTTAACTTTGGCTCACTCACGGGCTTTGCTCCTAAACAGCGCACGGAGCTGCTCTGGGAAAAGCTGCCCGCCCCGGATTTGTACTCCAGCCTAGGTGATCCCGAGAAGTTCGGGATTCTCCAGGCGAGCCTCAGTGAGCAGCAGTGGGAAAAGCTCTGTAGCCACGCAGGGCTAGGGCTCGCGGATCTGGGCCGCGACCAGCGCACACTTTTTCTCGCGCTTCTGCCCGCGCCTCTGACGCTCAGCCGTGGGGTGGAAGTAGTACAGATCAAAGACCCGGAGCGCCCACGTGCGCGCCTACGTCTCTCGCGCAAGTTTACCTACCGCTTTACCAACAGCAGCGGCGCTTCTCTCGCTCTGAGCAGTGGAGAGGCCGAAGCACCTCGCTGGAC
Source organism: Armatimonas sp. (assembly GCF_043760365.1). Lineage (GTDB taxonomy): Bacteria > Armatimonadota > Armatimonadia > Armatimonadales > Armatimonadaceae > Armatimonas. Next base: position 605 of record NZ_JAYUPA010000231.1, on the reverse strand, counting down.
ATTGGGCCAGCCTGCCGTGCGCCTGCCTGTATATCGCGGTTTTACCGAGTCTCTACCGACAAATGTCCAGGCAGAGTTCTCATTTGTTACCACCCTGACGGATATCCAGGGAGTGACTCTCTCCGAGGGGCTCAACCAGCGTCTTTCGTTTGTCAACAATGGCAACAGCTCGGGGGGGAGCTTTGGGGCAAAATTTACGGAGCCCCACAATAATAGTGCAAAACCAGGTCAGCTCGACTTTGCAGCCGCCGTGCTGGACGTGCGCGTCTCACTGATTGGTGTTCAGACCGTGGGAGAGCTGGTGAAGCGCTGCGCCGATGCGACAAAGCTGGAGCTATTCTGCGACCCACGCTATGCCCATCGCCCGCTTCACATGCGCGGGACGAGCGCCCGCGCGGGGGATATTTCCCAGGCGCTGGCACGCTGCCTGACAGGAACCTGGCGCAAAGTGGGGCCGGGCTTCGTCCTCACCGACGACTTAGTCCCGCTGGCGATCCGCATGGGCCGTATTCAGGACTGGTTAAGCGCGGCGCAGGCCGAACTTGACCGGGCGCGTGAGGGAACCGGAGCCGCCGCCGCACTGCAAGCAACTTATCTCCAGTGGA
>NZ_JAYUPA010000230.1:0-2059 GCF_043760365.1 Armatimonas sp. | reverse complement strand
GGCCTAGCTCGTACACGGCGTAGTGCGATGTTCGGGCGGTTTTTTCCAGGGAAGCCCCGCTAGGACGCACCCCAATCGAGTCGGCGAGGTCAATCGTCTTACCGGTCACCAGTGCTAGCTCCCGGGGTAGGCGGCGAATCTCAATCCCCAGAGCGACACGCGACAAGAGCAGCTCGCCGTCCTCATTGACATAGGATGTGGAGGGGATGCTGGAGGTTGTCTGTAGCTTGTAGGCGGTGACAGCTTTCCCCTGGACAACCACTGTCTCTTTTGCACCCACTAGGATCTCGATGTCCACCAGTGTTTGAGTATCCGACGAGAAAGCCTTCCCTTTGACACGAGTTCCCGGCACGGGTTTCTGGCCCGGGCCATCCGAGGGATCCCGAACAAACGACTCGCCCGGCTTGAGCGTGAGAGTTCCAGACTTGACGACGCCCTGAACCGTGGCCGTAAAGCGCACCGTGTTTGCCGTGTAGGTGGCTTTTATCTCCGTCACCCGCCCGGACGCCTCCGTACGGGACTCCTCCGCGAGCGTTGCACCGGTCTTTGGATCCATGTAGACCACCGCACTCGTCGTGATGGCACCATCCGCGCCCAGCAGAGCAATGTTCATCACGGAACGTATGAGGACTTTGACAGCGGGCTTGCCTTTGTAGCGAGCCGCACTATCGGTTTCCTGGTACAGGTGCCCCAGCTTGCTCTCTTTCAGAAAGATGCCAAAGTAGACTGATTTGGGCACACCAGGCGTCTGTGCAAACCCCGGTAAAGCAAGCAAAGCGACCAGAAACACGGCGAAGAGTCGGTTCATAGGTTATTGTATCGTCCCGGAATCGCCCCGATGAACCGGGGCGTCTTATTGTCCTCGTGCCTCGGACACAAAGGGCGCAAGCGCCCATGGCCCGAAGTGGCCTTCGTGTCGCGAAGCGATAATAAGACGCCCTCGTTCATGGGGGCGGGTAGGGAGTTTAGGGGAAGAAAAACTTCAGCGCGTCTTGGATGTGTCTGTCCCAGTATTCCCAGGTGTGCGCTCCTGGAAACTCCTCATATTCATGCACGATGCCCTGATCGGTGAGAAAGGCGTTAAAGGCACGGTTATCCTCTAGGAGAAAGTCTTCGGTGCCACAGTCAACACGCAGCTCGGGCAGTGTCCCCGCCGCTTGGTTCTTCTGTGCCAGGGCGTAGAGATCACAGGGGCCGCCCTTGTAACCTTCTCCGACCACCCGCGCGAACTCGGAGGTACGTGGGTCTTCCCAGTTCGGGTCTTTATGGCCAAAGCCCATCGCGCCTGAGAGACTGTGCGCCGCCCGGAAGCGCTCGGGATAGGCGAGGGCGAGCCGCACGGCACCGTAGCCACCCATCGAGAGCCCCGCTATCACGCGGCCTTCGCGGTTGGCCTGCGTCGGGAATGTCTTATCTATCCGATCCACCAGCTCCTCGCCAATCGCTTTCCCGTAGGCATAACCTGCCGCCGCATCGGCGTAGAATCCGCGCCCCCCATCGGGCATGACCACAATCACGGGGAGATTTGCGACATAGCGCTCGATCGCAGTGCGCCGCAGCCAGATCGTATGATTATCCGAGAGGCCATGCAGCAGATAGAGAACGGGAAACGGGCCCTCGCCGACCTCGGGAAGGAGCACGTACGCCGCCGTTTGCTTGCCCAGGGCGTTGGAGAAGTAGTGGTAGTCCAGAAATGCCATACCACTATTCTACCGTAGTGCGCTTCCTAAGAGGCATCTCCCTAGGCCACCAGGAAATAGACGATTCGTAGCGCGGTGCCTAGCCCTTTGGGGTGGTGCTTTGCCGAGAGTGTCAGCGTGAGCGTGTGCTCGCCGTACTTGAGGTCGTCGGCGAGAATCACGGCCCAGGGCAGGTGCAGACCGGGGCTCCAGGGAGTAAACGTGTCCATGGCACCCGCGGCGTGCGGCTTGCCGTCTATGTGGCACTCGACAGTGCCCGTGTCCGGCCCCGCAGCGATCATGAGGCCCACTGTCTGCCCGGTGAACCTGAGGGTGAAGTGACTTCCCGGCGTTGTGGACACGAGCGCGGGCACCCGCAC
>NZ_JAYUPA010000229.1:0-5759 GCF_043760365.1 Armatimonas sp. | reverse complement strand
CAGCCAACTCTAGCTCGGTATCGATCCGGTCTTTTTCTTCTAGCTCAGTGTCTATCTGCGAAAGCTGGCTCTCGGCACCGGTGCGGCGCTCGCGCGCCTCGCGCTGGGTGTCACGGGCACGCTTTTCCAGATCGTCGTACCGGGATAAGTCCAGAATATCGGCGACAATCTGCTTGCGCTCAGCGGGCTTGGCGCGTGCGAAAATATCGGCGCGGCCCTGAGCCAGATAGGCAGTGGCCAGGAACATGTCGTAGTTGAGCCGCAGCAGGCGCTCTAAGTGCAGCTTGGTCTCACGCCCATCGCTGATATTGCGGAGCGTGTCATCGTCCTGCCAGGCTTGCAGTGTCCAGACCGGCGACGTGCCTTTGCGGTCCCGCTGCTTGATAATACGGTACTTCGCCTCCCCGAGCTGAAAGTCCAGCATGACGCGGCAGCTTGCGGCCCCGAGGCGGATCACATCGTCCTCACGAGGGGCACGGGTCTCCCCAAAGAGTACCCAGGTGATCGCATCGAGGATGGCGCTCTTACCGTTGCCGTTATCGCCGGAGAGACAGGCCAGGCGCATGTCCGTGAAGGGCAGGGGCGAGACCCCCTTGCCATACGACATGAAATTTTCGAGCTGGAGCTTAAGAGGGATCACGCCAGCGCCTCCTGGCGCAGCTCGTCCATCAGGCGGCGGGCGGCGGCCATGAAGTCCTCGCGTAGCGGTGCAAGATCGGGGCGGCGGGTATCCAGATAGAGTGTGAGTGCCTGCTCGGGTGTGAGCTGCTCCGTCATGCCCTCGGCGCGGGTGGTGAGGGTCTTGCCGGGGAGATCCCGGGAGATGGCAACGACACTGTGCGCCTCAAGAAGCGCTTTTCGTAGCTCATCTTCCCGCACCAGCGGCGCTTTCTCCCGTGCAACTTTATAGCTCAGCTTCACCACGGCGTCTTTGAGAGGGCGCTTGGCAAGCTCCGTAAGAATCTTCTCGGTGGGGTCTTCGGCATCGCTGGCATCAATAGTTATCTCCAGGAAATTGCGGATCGCGACATCTACATGCCTGTATTCCGCATTTTGTTTGGAGATATCGGCCAGCACGATGCCCTTGTTCTCGTCTTTTTCCCCGAAGTCGAGCCGATCAATCGAGCCGCAGTAGACCACGGGCGGCTGGCGGCGGTTGTTGCAGTCCTGGCGTTTGTGGATATGGCCCAGCGCCACATAATCAAACTGCGGCAGAGCCAGGGCGCTCACGGGCACCTGCGGCTCGGCGGCGTTGAGGAGTACGCCCTGCACCCCGACTCTAGAATCGGCGACGGTGAAGTGGGCCGTGAGAATCGCGATATGCTCGGGCTGCTCGGCGCACTGCCGGGCTAGGGTGGCGATGTACTCGATATATCTATCGCGAATGAGCTGGGCGATGTCCTCGACCGTCTTATTCTTAGTCTCGTCTTGGGTGAGCACACGGGCACGCGGCAGATAGGGCATCCCACCGACAAGCACATCGCCACGCCGCGTAGAAACGGTGACAAGCTCAGGCCGTGAGAGAATCTGCACGCCCACTCCGCCCAGCACATCGTAGATTTCCAAGGCATGTGCCCGGCCCCGCGTGTTGGGAATATCGTGGTTGCCCACCAGCATCACCACAGGGATATTTGCCCGGGTGAGCCGCTGGAGGCTTCCCGCGAAGAGCTTCTGGTGGGTCTGGCTGGGGTCACGGGCTTTGTAGGCATCGCCGGCAAAGATCGCTATGTCTACATCTGCCTCCAGCGCCAGTGAGATGCCCTGATCCAGGGAGTTTTTGAAGTCTTCGAGCCGTGTGTTGAGGCCGGTTTCGGGGTTGAACTTGCCGTGCGTCTCGACTCCCAGGTGGACATCGGCGAAATGGAGCAAACGAATTTTCTCAGCAGGGGAAGACACGTCGCAATTATACTGTACAATCGCAACCAGAACAGGGTGCTGCGGGTCAAAACCCGAGGAGGACAAAACAAAATGTATCAAAATCAACAACAACATCCCAAAGAGGAAACATCGTCGTCGTGGTCCAAGGAGAAAGATGCTGTGGGACTACCAGGTGGGATTGCCATTGTGATTCACTTACTCATGGTGGCGGCGATTCTCTACGGCTTCACATCGGGAATGATCTTCATGGCCTCGCTTCTGTCGTTTGTGCTGCTCTTCACACTGGGGGGCTACTTCACGGTGGCACCTGGCGAGAGCTTTGTCTTAATGACCTTTGGTAAGTACGTCGGCACCGTCAAGAAGAACGGGATTTTCTGGGCGCTTCCCTGGGCAAGCAAGCAGCGTATCAGCCTGCGAACCCGTACGCTCAACGGCCAGCAGCTCAAAGTGAACGACTCGATTGGCAACCCGATTGAGATTGCCTGTGTGATTGTCTGGAAAGTCACCGATACCTACCGCGCCACTTTCGAGGTGCAGAACTACGAGTCGTTTGTGGGGATGCAGTCTGAGACGGCGATCCGGCACATTGCGGCTACGCACCCCTACGACTCTGATGATGATAGAGCAATCTCGCTACGGCGCAATGCCACCGATGTCTGTGATGATTTGGTCAAAGAGATCCAGCTTCGTCTCGCTCCGGCAGGCGTGACTGTGACCGACGCGAGCCTCTCGCATCTCGCCTACGCGCCGGAGATCGCCGGAGCCATGCTGCGCCGCCAGCAAGCCGCCGCCGTCATCTCCGCCCGCCAGCGCATTGTCGAGGGCGCGGTCGGAATGGTCGAGATGGCTCTCCAGCGCATTCAGGAGCGTAAGATTGTGGAGATGAGTGACACGCAAAAAGCCGCAATGGTCGCTAACCTCATGACGGTTCTCTGCTCCGAGCACTCCGTCCAGCCCGTCGTCAATACCAACGTCCAGCCGTAGCCTGGGGAGGGAAACTGGGGTGCGGGCAACCTACCGCGCGAACACGAGCTTGACGGCGGCACGCGGGGTGAACTTCACTGCATTGGGATCGCCGAAGAGGAAGTAGAACTCCGTGCCCGCACCCCCCGCGTTTCTGTACGAGACATACCAGTTGGTCGAGGCCGGTTTCCCAGGCTCCGTCAGGCTCACCACCCGACCACCCACCGTCCGTGTGCCCGAGAACTGGTAGTTGAATGTCGCGATATGCTGGCGGTTCCAGCCCTTCTGCTCCTGAATCCCACCCTGGTAGATTACATCCAGGCGCTTGAGCATCCGCACTGAGAACTGCGGGCCAAAGAATCGTGTCGGTGCGCCGCCCTGTGTTCCTGTGTCCAGGCGCAATCCGTAGCTGCGGAACCGGTTACTCGCCCCCGACGTAATGCGGAAGCCCACCGTTCGGTCGGTCTGGTCATCGAAGCGATTATGGTTCACATTGATCCCGAGGCTCCAGTCGGAGCGGGTCTGGAAATTCGCTCCCATAAACACTCCACGCTGGTACGGGCGACCGTCTTGGTGCCACCAGTACTGTGGCCCGAAGTCCACACTGAACGAGCGCCAGGCTCCCTTGCGCCACTCACGGTTCCAGTTGTGGTAGCCCGAGAAGCCTTTGAAGTCGTTGAAGAAGACAAGGCCATTGGCATCCTGGAAAGTGGGGGAGGCCGTCAAGTACCGAAGGCTCGTGAAGTGGTTTCCATCAAGATACTGGAAGTTATTGGAGGAGGCATAGCCCGTGGCTTTTGTGTTATCCACACGCCCACCCGAGATGTACTGCTCGGTATCAAAGCCGAACTTGCCCCAGCGGTTATTGGCAAAAAGTCCTCCCACACTATTATGATCGCCCGCTTTGGCATCTTTTTGGTTCACGAAAAATCCTGCCTGCGCGGTGGGCGAGAGATCGTGGCGGTAGCGAGCCACGAAGTCACTGCGGTTGCCAAAGTCTTCGGTGAGCAAGACACCGATCGTGTCTTGAGGAGTGAGCTTACCAAAGATTTTAGCGCCGACATCGAACTGCTCAATTCGGTTGGAGTAGAACAGTGGTCCTAGGCCGAAAAACTGCCCAGTACGGAAGTAGTCGCCGCCTTCTAGGAAGAAGGGACGGCGCTCCTCGACGAAGCGCTCGGAGCGGGAGAAGCCAATGCTCTGGACGGCGTTCTCCACCGTGGCAAAGTCCGGGTTCACGCTCACCACGGCAGTGAGATCTGGAGTCGCCTTGGGGCACTTCCACTCCCTTCCAGATACCGATCAGGTTGGCAAAACCCTGCAAGCCCGTGTTGCTCCACTGGGAGCGGATTCGGGTGCGGTACTGGAAGCGGGTGAAGTTCAGCCCGAAGTTGAGCTTCTGGCCGCTGTGGGCAGCAGGGTAGTTGAGAACCTTCCAGGGGATGCGCAGCTCCGCGCTCCAGCCCGTCGGGGTGCGCTTCACGGCAGCGTCTCAGGCACCGCTCCACTCCGCTTTATTGGCACGGCCACCGCCAAAGCGCGCCGAGCGGGTCCCCAGGGGGTTGACCGCAAACCGCGCTTGGTCGTTGTCTTAAAGGAAAGAAATGGATCGAAGGAGACCTCCACCCAGTCCTCGCTGGACCGCTCTCCCCGGTAGAGACTGTCGCGCTCCAGCTCCCGGCCCACAATTCCTTGGGGCTGGCTATCGTGGCACTCAAAAGTCACGTAGATCGCGTCGTCGTCGTACGTGATGCGGGCCACGGTGAGTTCCGCTGTGAGCTTGCCCGTCTGCAAGTCCGTGAACTCGGTCGCGGGAGGGATCTCTTTCCAGAGAGGGTCGGCAAGATCGCCGTCCAGCACGGGCGCAACAGTACTACTGCGTTTGACGGCGGCAAGGGGGCGGCTTGTACGAGGGGCGGGCTCATAATGTGCACTCACGTGAGGGAGTGGGAAAATAAGGCAGGCTAGTAACAGTGCGGTATGAAAAGTCATAACGGGATAGTATTGCTGAAGTTCTTTGTTTTAGCAAACAAGTGCATGCTTCAGGTATTATCCCTACAGATGGATTACCGTGGAAGAGTCCTGGCTTTTATAGGAGCGGTTGCGTTTGTTGTCGTGGCTGTTTTAGTTTGGCGGCCCAGCACACTTCTGCCTGCGCTGGGAGACATGGAGTGGTTTTTCTACGACTGGCACCTGGAGGCGACTGCCCGGACGAAGCCACTCACCCTTGAAGAATCACCTGTGGTCATTGTCGCCATGACCGACGAAACCCCGATTAAGCTGGCCGTTGCCCAGATCCTGGAAGATCCTTTCTACCCCTTGCCACGTTTTTGCCACGCGGATCTCTTGGCTCAGCTTAAGCGCGCTGGTGCCACGGCCGTTGCCTTCGACATCTTTTTTACGGAAGGGAGTGATCACGATGCCAGCTTTGCGGCGGCACTCAAGGCACACCCAGGCACAATTGCGGCAACGCGCCCTGAGATTAATGAGCAGGGTCAGAGCACATTCGTTCCGCTGGCTGGGAGTCTGCCCGGCTTGGTGCCTGCCTCAGTGGAGGTGCCACGCTCGACAGGGCGGAGTGTGCGCTTTATCCGGCCCCTCGTTCAAGACGGTATGGCGCTCGATTTGCACGTGCCTCACCTCGGGGTGGTGCTTGGGGCTGCCGGAAACGGAGCGCTGACACAAGCGGCACAACTGACGGGAGGGCATCTACGCTGGGGAGAGCTGACCCTCCCTCTGGCTACCAGCCTCGGTGACAGTGCTGCGCTAGTTCGCTATCTTGGCCCCGAAGGCACCTTTCCAATCCTCGACTACGAGGAGGTGCTTCTGGCAGAGAAGCCGTCCGCGCTCCTAAAAGATAAGCTGGTGCTCGTGGGACGACAAAGCACACTGGAAGATCGGCACATGACTCCACTGGG
>NZ_JAYUPA010000228.1:0-2062 GCF_043760365.1 Armatimonas sp. | reverse complement strand
GCCACCACTCGTTGAGATTATCAAGCTTCTCGGCGGCGCAGGCGGCGCGGTAGAGCGCGGCGGGTGCTATGGTGGTGCTTGGGTAGTCGGCGACAATCTCCAGGCAGAGTTGCCGTGTGTGGGCGTAGACCTCGTGCTGGTACATGTAGCGCTGGATGGCTCTATTGTCGGCGGACGAGGCCACGTCTTTGTTCCAGTAGTAGCTGAAGGCAAACATCCGGTTTCCCTGCCAGAGCGGGGCGTTGTAGAGCTGGAGCAGCCCCTGCGTGTAGTAGGCACGGGCATAGGCAAACCGAGCCGCTGCCTTCGCCTCCGCACCCCGGGCTTTTTCCGCCGCCCGCCAGAGGTGCGAGAGATTCGCCAAGACTTTCTTGGGGTTTGCCCCCTGGTCGGAGAAGCTCTCCTCCCAGTCGGCGTCGTGGGTGGTACGCCCCACAAAGAGCGCGTAGGACTTCTCCGGCACCCGCACCAGCCAGCGGCGGGTGTCGTCCCAGTTCTCGATCCGTAGGTGGCGCAAAGCGAGGCTGTAGGCGAGCAAATCGCGGTGGTGAGAGCGTGTCTGCCAGTAGTTCTCCAGAGTCGCGATCGGCATCCGAGCATCTATCAAGTAGGCGTAGTCCTCACGGTACTCCAGCGCAAAGTACTGATCCAGCGCCGTGGAAAAGTCCCCCTCGCCCTCCGCGACCAAAGCGAGCAGCTCACGAGTGGCGTGGCGGATGTTGCTGCGTGGGCAGTCCTTCAGAATCTGCTCCAGATCGGCACGGGCACTGCCTAGCTGCTTCTGGCGGTAGCGGCTCCCGGCCCGGACATAGAGCGCCCTGCCGCGCACTTTCTCATCGGGATCGCGGGTGGCAGTGCTGGCCCAGCTTGCGGCACGGCGGAAACTCTGGTTCTGGTAGTAGATCTCCGCCAGGCGCACCCGCACCACGGGCGGCAGTGCGTCTCGCTCCGAAATCCGATCCGCCAGCGTTGCCAGCCGCGCAAAGTCGGCGGGCTTGTTGTCGCAGTGGGAAAGACGGAAGTAAAAATAGGGCGCGGCCAGCGACGGGTCTTTGACCAGCCGATCGAGAAACTGCTTGCCGGTATCGGGCTTAAAAAGCGCGAGCGACTTTGAGACGCCCTTAACGGCATCCCGGTACGCACGGTGCGTTGTCGCATTGTTGAGGGCGTGCAAGTACGCGATGAGCTGGAGTGTCCGCAGGCGCGGCTCCTGCGCCGTGTACTCGAAGCGTCGGCGCACCTCCACAATCGAGTCGCCGTCATTCAGGGCGCAGTAGGTTGTCGCGGCGGCTTCGTAGCGGCCCTGTTCCAAATCCGCGCGGGCGAGTAAGCCACGGACTGCTACCCGAAAGCGGGTGGTGGGAAAAGCCCGCAGGAGCTGCTCGGCGGCGGCGCGGCCCGTCGGCACTCCCTTGAGAATGCCTTTGTGGAGCAGGCAGGCGCGGGCGATCATAAGGAGCGCCGCCTCACGTTTTTCGCCGTCGGGGAACTGCCAGATCTGCGCCCTCCAGAGCGGGATCGCGTCTTTGTAGTTCAGCCACTGCGCCAGCCCAGCGGCGTGTTGGTAGGCGGCGTGCTCCCGCAGCCAGCGCGGCAGGGAGTTGTCAGCGTGAAGCGCGGCCAGCTCGGTGCGGGCCGCATTCCAGCCCGTGTTTGCTCCTTCCAGCTTGTCCAAGGCGGCCAAGTAGCGACGTAGCGGCTCGGCAGGCGGGTTGGCGTGGGCGAGCACTTCCAGCCGGTCGCGCACCTCGCCACTGATGCCAAAACGTGCCCCAAAGTCCTGCCAGAGCCGCCGCACACCCACCCAGTCGGCGTTCGCAGCAGCAACGCTTGCTTGCTTCTGGGTCGTTTTCTGTACCCGGAGCCGATTCTCCGCCCGCTCGTCGTCGTGCCAGTAGCTCAGCTCGATATGATTGATCGCACCATTGCCCCAGCCCGAGCCGGGGCGATCGTCTTGTTCGCCGCCACCCATCAGCCCGCGACGGGGCGGCGTGCCAAAATCAGGGTGGTTGCTGTTGAAGTGAATGGATGCCAGGTTATCACTCCAGCTCGCCCACACCGG
>NZ_JAYUPA010000227.1:0-2064 GCF_043760365.1 Armatimonas sp. | reverse complement strand
TGTGACACTCTTAGGTCACCGCGAAGATATACCGCTGCTCTTAGCGGGTGCTGATATTTACTGCCAGCCCTCACGCTCTGAAGGGCTTGGGCTGGCGGTTCTGGAAGCGATGGCAGCGGGCAAACCTATTGTCGCATCCCGTGTCGGAGGAATCCCAGAGGCACTGGGAGATGCGGGAGTCTTGGTCTCCCCTGACGATCCAGACGAGCTGCGTATGGCGCTGATGCTCCTGTGTAATCCGGCAAGACAGGTACTTCTGAGCAAGCGTGCTCGTCAGCGTGTTGCTGAGCATTTTACGGAAGCCGTGATGCGTGCCGAGACGCGAAAAATCTACGGTAGGGTGCTACAGTGAAAAAAATTATTCCCTGGCTGATGCTGGCGATCACAATCGCCGTTGCGGTAATACGCGCCCAGCCACCGCAGACACAGCCACTTCCCGAAAATTTATTGGTGGTGCGCTCTGATTCTCTCAAAGCATTTGTTGGCGCACGGGCACTCTTTCCCCTGCGTGGCGGCATTAAAGGGGAGACGTGGAGCATTGAGGATGTCTTGGCAACCGGAAGTCGGAGTCCGGTGGGGGAACATGCGCCTCGCATCCAAATTGTCCAAACCGACCTGGCTCCTAAAACAAATTCCCCTGCTCTTGTTCTCCGCTGGCAGGAAGGAGAGCGTTTCGGGACGGCCTGTCTGACACAAACCACGGGGCTTCTGACCTCGCCCTCAACCCGATTCACTCCCGGATTAATTGCTGCGACCGATATTGCGGCCACTATGGAAGGAAAGCCCTTCGGCGCAGGTCGTCCGGCGACTCTGGTGTCAGGGAATCTTGCCGAGCTAAAACTGCGCCAGGCGACTTGGGAGAGAAAAGCGGAGCTTTTGCGCTTTCTCGTGGTTGCGCCCTGGCTCTTTTCACTGGCGCTGCTTTTTTCCGCGTGGCGCGGAAAGTCACTAGGGAATCCGAATATTTTTGGAGGGATAGCCCTCGTGCTCTGGGCTGATCTTTTGCTGGGAAGCCCGTTATTGGAGCGCCTGCCGTTTTCCTACTCAGTCACGGAGGCGGCACGTTTCTACGGAATCGGCAATGATGCAGCAGGCTTGTTCATTGGGTGCGCTCTTGCGGCGGGCTTTGAGGCTCCCACACTGCTGGCGGTTGCCCTGGCAATCGGTGCGCCAAGCTTGGGGGCAAATAATGGCTGTTTTCTGGCTGCACTTGTCGGGATTGCGGCACAGAAAGTGGGGAAGCTGCCCGTAAAAAAGCGGCTGCTGGCGTCTCTTGCAGCGCTGCTGGGGATTGGCTTGCTCTTTTTAGGGCTGGCACGCTGGGATGTGAGCCGGGGTGCAGGAGCACAAACGCACTTAGGGCAGGCTATTTCTGGAGAGCGCACAGGAAGCCTGATGCTCATCGGACGAAAGCTCGCGATGAATGGGCACTTGCTGGTGAGTAGCCCCTGGAGCCTTCTGTTGCTGACGAGTGGTATTTTATTGGCGCGGCGGCGTGCTGGAGGGGATTTGATCACGGGCGGTGCGGCACTTGCCCTTAATGACTCAGGGGTTCTGGCTGCCGCAACGCTTCTTTTTCCCCTGGCTGCCCAGAAAACACAAAGCCCCCCGGCTCAGAGTGGAGCGGGGGGCTAGGTGCGGTTTGCTACATGCGCATGCCGAACATGATCTGCAGGCCACCGATGAACTTATTGTCGTACTTGCTAGGGTAGAGGTACTTAGCCTCAACGAAAGTAGACTCGGTGAGATTCAGACCAAGGACAAACTGGGCTCCGATCAGAGTCTTGGTCGTCCCACTGGTAGTGTCGGTTCCCCCTAGGTTAAGCCGAGCCGAGTAGATTCCCAGACCATAGCCGTAGTAATAGTCATAGTTCGATGTCCGCTTATTATCGTGGGTGAGCTGGGTTAGGGTGATTGGGATAATGCGCAGATTATCACGCTCGATATAGCCAATACTCAGGACGCTGTTCTCGTTGCGCTCTGGAATGTACTGAACGACGGTATCCGCTTCCAGGTTGAGAATCTGTGTTCCCCCACCTCTGCGCGCCTGACTGCTCCCCGGGC
>NZ_JAYUPA010000226.1:0-2067 GCF_043760365.1 Armatimonas sp. | reverse complement strand
GAAAGCCGCGCGGAGCCCTGCGGCGGCATGCTCCGGTCTTTGAGGCGCACCAGCCCCTTGCGCCAGTTCTCCGCATTTTTATGGATGCCAGACACATCCGCCGGGTCCAGCGAGATGCCTCCACTAGGCTGGCTCCCCGCGTGGCAGCTCAGGCAGTATTGCTTTAAGAGCGGCAGTGCTTCTTTTTCATGGCGAGCGATGAGCGCCGTGGGGGGCTGGGCTGCCCACGCAAGGCTGAGAAGTGCTAGCGGCGAGGACAACACCACAAATCTTCGGTTCATGTCTTATTATAGCGCCCTCCACGCCCTCTATGGACGGCGAAAGGGTGTCAGCCTCTGGAGAAGAAACTCGAAAAAACCAACAATCATGGCTGATATGCCTATGCTCTCCCAGGAACTGGAGCAACTCAAAACTGAAAACGAGCAGCTCAAAAAAGCCCTTCATGCCGCAGAACAGCGCCGTGCTTTGCTGGATCATATCGGGGCACACCTGCAACAGACCCTACGCCTAGACGATCTGATTCCGCGCCTCTTTGCCGAAGTCAATGCTGCGCTTCAGGCAGAGGCACAGTCGCTCTGGTTGGCGGATCATCTCCATCAGAGTGTCACCTGCCGCTTTGCCACCGGGCCAGGTGCCCTCCAAGTCCAAGGAATCGTGCTCTCTCTTAACGAAGGGATCGTGGGAGCAACGGTTATGCGCCAGCAGTCCCTGCTGATCAGTGATGCCCAGCTCGATGCACGCCATAGCCGCCGCGCCGACGAGCGTACGGGTCGCATTACCCACTCTCTGCTCTCCGTACCACTGGTGCGCGGTGGGGTGGCAATCGGGGCGATGCAGGCTGTGAATAAAGCCCAGAGTCGCCCATTTGTACACGCTGACTTGGAGATCTACCGCGCCATCGCTGATGTGGCTGCCCTGGCACTGGAAAATGCCCTGCTCTACACGCAGCTTGAAGGAAGCTACAATGCCACTCTGGAAGCGCTTTCGACCGCGCTGGATCAGCGTGACCACGAAACCGAGGGCCACTCTCAGCGCGTCGCCGAGTTTACAGTGTGCCTTGCCCAGGAGGTGGGGCTCCCCCTAGACGAGCAACGCTTCTTGCAACGCGCCGCCCTTCTTCACGATATCGGCAAGATCGGTATCCCGGATGCGATTCTCAACAAGCCTGGCCCCCTCACCACAGAGGAGCGCCAGATCATGCAGCGTCACCCCCGGCTTGGCTTTGAGATGCTTAAGGGAATCACACACCTGGGACGCGAGCGGGAGCTGGTTCTCACGCATCAGGAGCGCTGGGACGGCAAGGGCTACCCCAGCGGTCTCCATGGCGAGAACATCCCCCTCTGCGCGCGTATCTTCGCTATCGCTGACACATTAGACGCGATTCTCTCAGACCGTCCCTACCGCAAGGGCCAAAACTACGCCACAGCATGCCAGATCATTGCCAGCGAGACTGGCAAGCAGTTTGAGCCGCGCTTAGTGGAGGCGTTCCTCCGCATCCCCGAACAGAAGTGGGGGGAGATCCGCAAGCGCATGGAACGCATGGACGAAGCTCCCTCTATCACAATCCCGCTCAGAAAAGCGGCGTAGAACCAAGATCCTGTTGAGGGCCGCTACACCTCGGTCAAAATCGAGGCTTTCCGGGCCTCAAAATCCGCTTCGGTGATCAACCCCTCCGTCAGCAGCTCCCGAAGGTTCGCGAGACGCTCTTTAAGGCTGCCAAGGCTTGCCGGAACAGAGGCTGTGGCGACGGGTGCGATGCCCATAGTGGCTCCCCCGCCGGGCAGGCGGGGGGGCACGGGAGCAATCACAGCCGCAGGCGCTTCAGGGTTGTAGTTGATGCTCTCCAGATAGTCCGTGATGGCCTGCTGGTAGGGTCTTAAAATAATACGTCCAAAGTTGCGAGCATTCTGTGCCTCCACATGCATTAAGAGCTGCTGGCCTAAAAGCTGGACACCCTGTTCTACCAATTTGGCCTGGATCCCCCGGTCAATCTGCTCTTTCAATAAGCGCTGATCGCTTAGAAGCAGCACCATCTCGCGGGCTTCGCGTGGCGGACGGCTCGACTGC
>NZ_JAYUPA010000225.1:0-5788 GCF_043760365.1 Armatimonas sp. | reverse complement strand
TGATCGCGATGGCGGAGGAGCTTGGCTTGGATGAGACCGAGATGGCGAAGGCGTTTCTTGCCAGTGGCCTGATCGGGGTCTTTATCGCCACCCGCTGGAGCTTTGCGGCGGAAGTGGGCGGCTGCCAAGCCGAGGGGGGCTCGGCGGCGTGCATGGCGGCGGCAGCGCTGGTACAGCTCGGTGGAGGCTCGCTCACGCAATCTCTGGCCGCATCCTCCATGGCGCTTCAGAACATGCTCGGCCTGATCTGCGACCCCATCGCCAATCGAGTCGAGGCGCCGTGCCTGGGCAAGAATGTCATGGCGGCGAGCAACGCACTCTCGTGTGCCAACATGGCTCTCTCGGGCTACGACCCGCTAATTCCCCTCGACGAAGTAATCGAAACGGCAAAGCGCGTCTCCGCACAAATGCCGCGTGAGCTGCGCTGCACCAATCTGGGAGGTCTCTCCATCTCCCCCACCTCGCAGGCCATCGAGGAGCGCCTTGTGCAGCTTCAGCTTCGGAGACAAAATACTTGAAATCCCCTAATATTGTCTTTATTCTCGCCGATGACCTCGGTGTTATTGATCTTGGATGCCAGGGAAGCACGTTCTATGAGACGCCAAACTTGGATCAATTGGCGAAAGAGGGCATGCGCTTCACCAACGCCTACGCCGCGTGCCCCGTTTGCTCACCCACACGGGCGTCGGCGCTCACGGGCAAGTGGCCGCAGCGCACGGGGGTTACGGACTACATTAATGCCTCCATTGGCAAGCTCGGCGGAATGAAGCCCGGCTTTCCGTTACTTTGTCCACCCGCTGCAGATAGGCTGAGCCTCTCCGAGACCACAATTGCCAAGAGGCTACAAAGTGCTGGCTATGCGACGGGTTTTGTGGGAAAGTGGCACCTCGGCGGTGAAGGCACGCTCCCGGAGAACCATGGTTTTGAGTTCAGTGTCGGCGGCGATGATCGTGGGGGTAATGCGCATGTTGGCCCCACAAAGCTTCACAATCTGGAGCTTGCTTCGGGTGAGTGGGTGATGGATCGGCTGACGGACAAAGCGATTGAGTTCGTGGCGCAGAGTAAAGACAAGCCGTTTCTGCTCTGGTTCACCCCCTACGACCCGCACACACCGCTGGTGAGTAAGCCGGAGCTCGTGAAAAAATATGAGGCCAAAGCCGCAAAGCTCACGGCGGAGTTTCGCGACGAGCCCCCACGCAAAGACCGCCGCACCCAAACGCATGCGGTCTACGCCGCAATGCTGGAGGACATGGACCGCAACCTCGGGCGGCTCTTTGAAACACTACCTGCCAATACGCTCGTGATCTTCACGTCGGACAATGGTGGCCTCTCAACCTCGGAGGGATCCCCGACCAGCAACGCCCCGTGGCGAGCGGGCAAGGGCTGGCTCTACGAAGGCGGCATCCGCGAACCACTTCTCGTGAAATGGCCCGGCATGGTCAAGTCCGGTACGCTCAGTGACGTACCAACCAGTACGCCGGACTTCTTCCCGACGTTTTTGGAGGCCGCTGGTATGCGCCCTGAAAAACTTGATGGTGTCAGCCTGGTTCCCGCGCTCAAGGGCAAGAAACTTACGCCACGCCCACTCTTCTGGCACTATCCACACTACGGAAATCAAGGTGGTGGGATGGCCGCCGCCGTTCGTGAGGGCGACTGGAAGCTGATTGAGTGGTTCGTGATTGACCGGATAGAGCTCTACAACCTCAAGAACGATCCCGGCGAGCAACGGAATTTAGCGGCGCAGGAGCCAGGGCGAGTGAAAGCGCTACAAGCTAAGCTACATGCCTGGCAGAAAGCCGTGGACGCCAAGTTCCCGATCAAAAATCCCAACCCCAAGAGTGAGGCAAAGTAAAGTGCTCTTAACGGCCCTGATGGCAAGCACCCTAACCCTGGCGGCGCAACCTGCCCCTGTCATATCCCTGATTCCCAGGCCTGTTTCCGTCACCCAAGCCAGTGGCACGTTCGTGCTGGATGAGCGCACCGTGATTGGCGCAGATGCCGCGAGCCGTCCGGCGGCGGCGGTGCTCTCTGGCTGGCTGAGGGCGACGACGGGGCGAGAGACGAAGATTGCGGGGCGCGGGAGTATCTCGCTGAAGGTGAATCCAGCGTTAACGAATCTCGGCAACGAGGGTTATGCGCTTGAGGTGAGCCCAAAGGGTGTGAGCTTGAGTGCGCCAAAGTACGCGGGGATTGTCAATGGGCTCCAGACCTTCCACCAGCTCTGGCCAACGGGACACGCATCGAAGCTTACCATTCCCGCTCTCAAGATCGAGGACCAGCCCACCTACGCCTGGCGCGGGATGATGCTGGATGTCTCGCGGTACTTTATGGACAAGGCCTATGTCCTCCACTTTTTGGACATCATGGCTGCCCATAAGCTTAATGTCTTGCACCTGCACTTAATTGACGACCAAGGCTGGCGCGTTGAGATCAAGAAGTATCCCAAGCTCACGGAGATCGGGGGCTTTCGCGGAGAGGGTGCGGCACAAGAAGGGGGCTTTTATACGCAGACCGACATCAAAGAGATGGTCGCCTACGCCGCCGCACGGAATATCACGATTGTGCCGGAGATCGAGCTCCCTGCCCACACCCTCTCGGCGGTGGCGGCCTACCCGTGGCTCTCGTGCACAGGAATCCAGCACAAGATGCCCACGACGCACTTCATCTCCGACGATCTCTACTGCGCTGGAAAGCCGACCACCTGGGCGTTTCTCAAAGACGTTCTTGACGAGCTTTGTGCACTTTTTCCGTCGCGGTACATTCATATCGGCGGCGATGAGGCCAAGTACACCAAGTGGAAAGCCTGTCCGGACTGCCAGAAAAAGAAGACGGAGCTGGGCTTGAAAGACGAGAAGGCGCTCCAAGGCTGGATGACCCGGGAGGTCGAGGCGATCTTAGCGAAAAAGGGACGGCGGATTCTGGGCTGGGACGAGATCCTGCGCTGTGGGGTCAGTCCGACGGCGGGGATCATGCCCTGGGCCGACCCAAAAGCGGCGAGCGATGCGGCGCGTAATGGCAACCCCGTGATGGTGGCCCTCACCGATCGCTGCTACTTCGACATGCAGCAGAGTAAGCTGCGCGGCGAGCTACCCGGCGCGGGCTGGCGCAACCCGGTCACTCTGCAAGCCGCCTACGACTGGGACCCAATGCCAACGGGCCTGACACCCGCGCAGCAGAAGAATATCATCGGCGTGCAGGGCTGCCTCTGGACCGATATGTTCCTGCACAAGCCCGAGATCAAGAAGCCCAGCCCCGCGCTCTACTGCGATTATTACTTGCTTCCCCGCGCCGCTGCACTCGCCGAAGTGGCCTGGACCCCACAAGCCCAGCGCAGCTTCCCGGACTTCACGGAGCGCATGCAGCGCCAGTATGTTCGCTACGCAGAGTCGGGCTGGAACTTCCGCCTCCCGCTCCCCGAGGTAACGCACAGTGGCGACTCCGTCACTGCAACGAGTCCCATCGAGGGCGGAACGGTGCGCTACACAACCGATGGCACTGATCCGATCGCCAGCTCGCCGGAGCTAAAAGGCTCTCTGGCGGTTGTGCGCTTCGAGGACTTCAAGGCCATCACGCTCGCCCCCGACGGCAAGCGCACCAGCCTGATCTTCGAGACGCTCACACAGAGCAATGAGTTTCGTGCGTTTGGCACCAAGCTCGGAGAGTGGAAGTCCGGGAAAGTGGGGGATCGCAAGCCGCTTGCCGTGGACTTCGAGGCCACGGGGCTCATCTCGGGCAATGGCACCTACCAGATCACCTTCCTCTACACGGGCGGCCGGGAGCGGCTGGACATTGATAAAGTCGAGGTCTTCCGCAGCGCCGAAACCACTCCGCTGGCCACCGACGCACACCACGGCTTCACCGGCGGCGCAAAGAAAGACAATGTCTACACCCTCAAGCTAGACGGCTACGAGACAGGCGCGGCATTTAAAATCCGCGCCCACATCTACGGCGACGAAGGCAGCGACTCCAACGGTATAGTGTTGATCAAAAAGCTGCCGCGTTGAGTCCTGACTAACGTTCGAGTGAAGCGGGCGGCGATCATGATTGGCCAGCGCCGCTCTGCAGCAGCTTGTTGGCCGTTCCGTAAATCACTGACGTCGTTCCAACTTGATTTCAAAAAGCTTCGGCCACAACTTGCCGGTGACGAACAGCCGATCTTGCGCAGAGTCAAATGCTATTCCGTTAAGCACCGCCTCGGAATCGAGCTGATTAGCGCCGGGGAGAATCCCTGCCAGATCAATCCAGCCCACCACACGGCCCGACTCCGGTGAGATTCTTGCGATGCTGTTGGTGTGCCAGACATTGGCGTATATCTCGCCGCGTACATATTCCAGCTCGTTCAGATTCTTCACGGGGACGCCGCCATCGCGAACCGACACTTGGCTCCGCGCCTGAAACGTGGCTGGGTCGAGGAAGCGTAATGTGTCGGTGCCGTCACTGACAATCAGCCGACTCCCATCGTGGGTCAGGCCCCAGCCCTCGCCGGTGAGCCGAAACATCCGCTGAAGCCCTAAGGTCGCCAGGTCATACACAAACCCGACGTTGGATTGCCACGTGAGTTGAACGAGCTGGCCGCCCCAATCCGTGAGCCCCTCGGCAAAGTACTGTGGATCGATGTGTTCCTGTTGAAGGACCTCACCGGTCTCAAGCTTGACCTTTCTGAGACTCGAACGTCCGTTGAGGCCGGTACTCTCGAACAAGAACCCGTCTCGAAAGACCAAGCCTTGCGTATACGCCTGTGAGTCATGGGGATAGGTGTTCACCACTCGATAGCCATACAGCGGCTGGCTCTGAATGGGACTTTGCACGTTTCCCGTACACCCGAACAGGGCGAGTACGGCGATCGTCAACAGGTTGCACAGAATTCTGTTCGTCATCTGAATCTGATCTGGCTAACGACTAAGCTCAGCATCTGGGGCCGCCGAGTGACCTATGACTCACGAAAAGCCCACATGCGGCCCCGGTCTGCTGCAGCGCCTGGTTCGGCTGATAATCTACGATGTCCCCTTTTCCTTTTCCTTCTTGTCTTCTGAACGAGGGCCGGGGAATTTGAAGAACTGGATCAGCAAGACGAGGGCGACGCCGAAGCCCGCTCCGGCGGTCATCAACCGGATCACATCCAGCGTGGGATACGTCTCGAAGCGGGGGTTGCCGGCTACGCCGGAAAAAGCAACCAAACTCATACACGCAACGAATACGGCCATCGCAACTTGAACGCGCCTCATGCTGGCTTGAACTCATGGTGTCCTCGTCGAGACGACTGAGCCACACTGCGGCAACTGCGCCGTGGGTTTCAGTAGTGATTGGTCCGCCGCCGAACTAGTGTTTCTGCCGCAGCGGTCATAATGACGATTTTGGGGTGTTATGCCGCAAACGGCTGTTGTCAGGTTCACTGTGAGATTTTTCATTTTTTATCAGAATTGTCCTTTCCCAACCGTTCTAAAGGTGAAGGTTACTCCCCACTTCTACAGGAAACAGTTTAACAAAGGATAACAACGACGTCAAACTTTCTGGACTAGCTTGCCACCCTCCTGTTTCTGTATCGTGACGTTCTGAAGCATGTTCTAACAGGAATGAACGGTTTTGCTTCTGAGTGCTCCCTGCATGACAGGAGTTTTGATGCTCGTTGCCGAATTTCTACCTCGTCGCCCACGCTGTTGTCGGGGCGCACGAAAGAGAACCTTATGCCTCAGGCACTGCCACCTCCCCGCCCTAATATCGTCTTTATCCTCTCCGATGACCTAGGGTGGGCGGACACGGAGCTCTATGGCAAGACGAAGCTCTACAA
>NZ_JAYUPA010000224.1:0-5789 GCF_043760365.1 Armatimonas sp. | reverse complement strand
GCTCGCCCGATCCGAACGCCGCAGCGCCCTACAACCTCGCCGTGGCCTCATCGGACTTTGTGCAGGCGCTCGACCAGGAGACCCTCACGGTCACCAACCTCGCCGCCCCGCGCTACACGCTCAAAATTGACGGCAAGAGTATCGGGGAGTTTACTAAAGAGCAGCTCGCCGCCGGGGTGAATCTGGCGACTCTGAACACGCCCATGCTCCAGCAGGCGCTTCTTGTGGGTAAGCTCACGCAGCTCCGCGCCAATGTCCACAACAGCCGCTGGCGCGAGTACCAGGTGCCGCAAGCCAATGACCCGCAGGTCACCCAGTTTCTCCCAGCGCTTCTCAAAAACTTAGACGCCGCCGACGAGCCGCTCACCAAAGCCCAGCGCGATGCCGCCAAACCCCGTGCGCATCAGTTCGCACTGGAGCCGAAAGGCTAGGCACCAAATGTCGCTTCTGCCCGGTTTCCATGCAAGCCCCTGGTTCGCCGAGCAGGTGCACGAAACTTGGCTTTTGCCCGATGTTCGAGCGGTGCTCAACGCGCCGCTCGCCTTCGATCCGGCAAAACCGACGCGCCTCGTGATCTTCACGATGCCCAACGGGAATACGATTGAGCAGACGTTAGGGAGCCAGCTCTCTGAGAAAACCAACAAGACCGACTGGCACTTTGATATTCAGCACGTCGCGGCGCAGATTCGGCTCCTGCGGGAACAGACCCCCGGCGAGAATATCGCGCTGGCCAGCCTGGAAGCCAGTGGCCTGAGCTGGCCTGTGTGGCGACAGAAGCACTCGGACAACGCGGCACTGATCCGGCGCTTTGTAGACCAGCTACGTGTGCTCTTTCCCAACCCTCGCGTCGCACTCACGGGCCACAGCGGCGGCGGGAGCTTCTTGTTTGGCTTCCTCAATGGTGGCGAGACCATCCCGGACTTTGTTGACACCATCGGCTTTCTCGATGCCAACTACTCCTACAGCGACACGGACAAGCACGGCGATAAATTACTCACCTGGCTGCGTGGCGACAAGGCGAGGCGGCTTATCGTGCTCGCCTACGATGACCGGGAGATCCTGCTGAGTGGCAAGAAAGTGGTCGGCCCGGAGGGGGGGACGTTCCGGGCGACGGAGCGGATGCGGGTGCGCTTCGCAAGAGAGCTTCCGCTGACCGAGAGCGAGATTGGGCCGGTGATCAGCCAGACGGGCCCTGGGGGGCAGCTTGTTCTGCGTGTCCACCAGAACCTCAAAAACGCCATTCTCCACACCGCGCTGGTGGGGGAGTGGAACGGCCTGCTTGCCGTACTGAACCCGACCCAGGCATTTTCGGAGCCACGCCGCTACACGAAATTCATCCAGCCTGCCGCTGGGATTCCACCGCGCCTGGCAAGCGCCCTAGGCGGCAGCGAGATCTTTGCACGGCTGGAGAAGCTGACGGTTGCGGAGCGCGAGGACGTTCTCGCACAAGAGCTGCTGCGGGGGAATCTGCCGGAGTTTCTGCGGACTTTCCAGCCCGTTGTTTTAGGAAGCTTAACGTGCTATGTCCTGCCCGACTATCTGGCCGTCGGTAGCGACATGGACTTTATTCGCATGCCCCTCAC
The DNA here is from genome assembly GCF_043760365.1 of Armatimonas sp. Lineage (GTDB taxonomy): Bacteria > Armatimonadota > Armatimonadia > Armatimonadales > Armatimonadaceae > Armatimonas. The sequence goes on along the minus strand of NZ_JAYUPA010000224.1, from coordinate 4,206 downwards.
GCCCATGACGGCGCAGCTTCTTGCGGATGCCTTTGGCTGCACGCTACCGACAAGGCTCTTGGTAGGCGCCATTTACCAGCAAGCGGCGCTCAAGCTCGAACCCCGGCCCCTAACCGAAGCGCGGGAGGTGGCCCGTACGTTTGTGCAGCACCACAAGCTCATCGAGGAGCAACGCGCGGGCAAGCCGCTCGGGCTGCTAGTGGCGGGGATTAAGAAGGATGTCGTGCTGACCAATCGCCTGAAAGAGAAGCCGCATAAAGTGGCGATCTACGGCTGGCACAAGCTCGATGGCCAGCCTATCCAGCCCCTGACCACTGTCCACCGTGAGACCTACGTGGACTACAGCCATGGGATTCGCTTTGTTCAACGCGCCGCGCTTCTGAAGGGTAAGCCCTGCGATGTGCTGGCACTGCTCCACGATCCGAATCTCTGCACGCTGCTCAGCGACGAAGGCGTGCTGCGGGATTAAGGCGTGCTATGGGATTAGCGAACGTACCAGCATCCAGAGGCTGCCCAGAGCGGTGAGCGCCAGTGCAAGCTGCTCGAAGCGCTGCTGGGAGATACGCTCCGAGAGCGGCTTTCCGACCAATCCCCCCAGAATCGCGTAGGGAAAGAGCCAGACAGCGAAGCGCAGGCTCTCCCACGCGACGTTGTGGCTGAGGAAGATGCTGAAGGGAACTTTGATCCAGTTGATGAGAAAAAAGTACACGGCAGCCGTTCCCAGAAACGCTTCTTTGGGCAGGCGCATGGCCAGCAGATAGAGTGTCGTGACAGGACCGGCGGCGTTGGCGATCATGGTCGTGAAGCCCGCCGCAAGCCCGGCGAGCGGTGCGGCCCAGGCGGGGACTTTCGGCACGCCTTTTTGCTGGCTACGCCAGATTCCCGTCAGACAGATGGCAAAGAGCACCGCGCCCAGAACCGGCTTGAGCAGCCTATCGTCCATCCGATTCAGGAAGAGCGCCCCGAGCGCGATCCCGACCACGCTCCAGGGCAGTAGGCGCAGGATCTGTTTGATATCCCCATTCTTACGGTGCACGGCGACAGCCAGTAAATCCGCGCAGATGAGCACGAGCAGCGCTGCGCCCACCGAAAACTTCGTGGGCAGCAGCAGGGTGAAAATCACCACACTGACAATGCCTAGGCCCGGGACGCCGGTCTTGGAGATTCCTACAGAGAACGCACCAAACGCCAGGAGCGCCCACTGCCACAGAGCCAGTGTCGGCATCTACGGCAGCTTACCCATGCCATGCATTGTCAGCACAACCACGCCCAGCACGACCCGCCAGATCACAAAAAAGAGCGTCGAGTGCTTCGCCAAGTACTTGAGCATCCAGGCAATCGAGGCGTAGCCGACCACAAAAGCCACAATGGTCGCGACAAGTGTCTCCATCATGCTGAAGTGCATCGTGCCCGGTAGTGTCACCTCCGTCGCCTTGGGCTTGATGACCTCTTTTAGCTCGAAGAGACCCGAGAGAAGCACCGCGGGGAGCGAGAGTAAAAACGAGAACTCCAGAGCGGCATCGCGGTCAAACTTGCGCAAAAATGCGCCGATGAGAGTCGAGCCGGAGCGTGAGACTCCAGGGACTAAAGCAAGCGCTTGCATCAGCCCGACCGCTAGGCCGTCGCGCCAGGTGATGTCGGTGAGGGGGCGTTCACGTAGCTTCTCCGTGCCCTTCTCGACCAGCCAGAGAGCCAGGCCCATCAGAATCAGCATACTGGCGACGGGTACGGGTTCGCGTAGAGTTGTCTCGATGTACTTCTTCAGCGCCAGCGCCAGGAGCGCCAACGGAATCGTCCCAATACAGACTGCGAGCAAGAGTTGCACTTCCCACGAGGTCGTTCGCGGTTCACCCGGCGGCGGCGGCGCTTGCTTCAGTGCCTTCCAGATTCCAGCAAGGGTCTGCCCGATGCGCTTGCGGAAGTAGACAAAAACAGCGAGCAGGGTTCCGAGCTGGATCACTGCCGTGAAAGCGACACCCGCATCGCCCCAGCCGAGCATTCGAGGAATCAGATCCAGGTGCGCCGACGACGAGACGGGGAGAAACTCGGTGAGGCCCTGGATAATTCCCAGGACAATGGCTTTAATAAACAGTTCCAAGAGTGGCTAGTCTTTCTGGTGGAAAATTGATTTCACCCGGCGATTTCAATCGGCACTGAGTAATCCTAATATTTTCAGGAAGGTATGTTTGTCTTTTATACGGTCACTTTTTATGATGTCTAACGTCATCTCTCGGGCTGTCGTTCCTGTGACCTGCTTGATTGACTTATCCGCTCCGTTCGCTAAGAGGAGTTTAACCGCTTCTGGGTCTTCATGAATAACGCATTCCATTAAAGGCGTGGTTCCGCTAAATCCAATTTTGCGTTCTCTGTTGTTCTTTTGATGTTTTTCGATGTAGGAAATGATTTCATTTAACATCATTTTACGGTTAATTGGTGAGTAGGTTTTTGATCTTAGATTTACGTTTGCATGATGTTTTATCAGTAATTTTACTATGTCTAAATTGCCAGTAATACAGGCAGAATGAAGAAGAGGGAAACCCTTTTCTTCAAGTGATCTTATGGGTATTCCTGATTCTAGTAAAAAGGCAAGCTGGTCAGTGTTTCCAAATAAGACTAGCTTATCCATTAATATGTATATTTTATTTGTAGGAATTTCTGGATATTTGTTCGTAATGAACTTATAGGTTTGATATCTCTTTTTTTCGATGCAGATAACCAGGAGGTTTTCTAGCTCATCCGGTTTTGTATTGTATTTTTCAATGAGATGGACGACACTAAAGGGATCGTCCTGTGTGTATACAATTGTCTCGATCTCTTGATCTTTTAAGAACTCAACTCTTTCAGGCGTGGCCTCCTCTTGAGGGAATTTATTGATAATAGTTGTCAATAAGAGGATGCCTAATGGTAAGCTGGTGAATAACAACGTCGGTGCTTTGTGTCTCATTCACTTGGGTCCTATGCCTGCACTTGGGTCCTATGCCTGCTCTTCCTGATGGTGCAGTGCACGGGCGAGGCGGGTGCTGCTACGGTGGTGCGTTCGCTTGGGGTGGACATAGATGTGGAGCAGTACCGTACGGATCAAAGCCGTGACGGGGGCGGCGAGGAACATTCCTAGCAGGCCGAAGAACTCCCCGCCGATGAGCAGCGCGACAATCACCATGATCGGGTGCAGGTTGAGGCCCTTGCCTAAGATAAAGGGAGTGAGGGCCTTGCTCTCCAGTAGGTGCATCAGGGTAAACAAGGTCATGACGATGGCCAATAGGGTGTAGTTGCCCTGGCGGCTGCACTCGACGAAGACAATCACTCCCACGGGAATGCCGCCCAGTAAGGGACCGATAACGGGGATGGCACGTGTTATGGCGGCCACCAGCGCCAGCACGAGGGCGTAGGGAATGTGAAGCACACCTAGCATCGTCCCGACAAATACCCCCGCAATACTGGCGAGCAGGAGCTGGGCGATGAGGTAGGCGCGCATGATGCTCGCACTCTCGCGAAGCAAGGCGAGAGCAGTACGGCGCTTCGTGGTCGGGACGAAACGTACCAGCTCGTTGCGCAGAGCGCGGCCTTCGACTAGCAAGTAAAACGCGAGAACAGGCAGCAGAATCAGCTCGACGATGCCATTGAGCAAGCCCCCCAGCTTACCCAGAAAACCGAGGAGGATTTGACCGGCATTCGCTGCCACCTCGGGGGTATTTTTTTCGCTTGCCACCGAGGGCTGCTATGAGTCCGAGCGCGATAACGTTAAAGCTTCAGCCGATATTTGCCCTATGCAAGCGATTCAAATCCTTGATTAATGATTTCGAATAACCGTTCATCTCTTAGGACGCTTATCGTCGGAGCGGGGATGGGTGGCCTGCGAACTGCAGAGTCACTTCGCCGATATAAATATCCGGGCCAGATCCATATTCTCGGAAGTGAATCCCACATGCCCTACAATCGGCCGCCACTCTCAAAGGCCTTGTTAGCCCAAGATCAAGATTTTACCCAAGTTAGCTTCCCCATCAGAAGTGATGATTTAAATGCCGAATTCACTTTAGGCGATAGCGTTGAGCAATTGTCTTTGGAGCAACGAAGCGTAACTTTGCGATCTGAAAAAAAAATTGAGTTTGACTTTCTTGTTGCCGCGACTGGCCTGCGATCAAGAAAACTCGCTTACCCGAATAATTTGCAGAGTGGAAGATTTGCACTCCGTACTTTTGATGATGC
>NZ_JAYUPA010000223.1:0-5792 GCF_043760365.1 Armatimonas sp. | reverse complement strand
GATCCACATCACTTCCGCCTTGGCTACCGACGCCAATCCCCGCAAAGTTGATCGGCTTGTCGTCCGCTAAAACGGAGGAAGGGCTCAGGGTCAAGAGTGCCGCGCCGAGTCCTGCCTCGGTGAGAAACTGCCTGCGGTCCCGCTTCGAATCGTTTGTTGTACTCATGGTGGTTCCCATCGTCGTCTTGGTATGCCTGCCAGTTCTGCGTCGTTGCTACATTTTCCTCTACGCGAGAACTTCTTTCACCACGTGCCCGTGTACATCGGTCAGGCGGCGGTCAATGCCGTTCTGACGCCAGGTCAGCTTGGTGTGATCAATGCCCAGCAGATGCAGCACGGTCGCGTGGAAGTCGTACGAATAGGTGGTGTTCACGGCGGTCTTGAACGCCAGCTCGTCGCTCTCACCGTACGCCACGCCCGGTTTCACGCCCGCGCCCCAGAGCCAGCTCACGAAGGTGCCGCCGTTGTGGTCGCGCCCGTCGCCACTCTGCGCCGTGGGGGTCCGACCAAACTCGGTGGTCCAGATCACCAACGTGTCTTTGTCCAGTCCACGGGCCTTGAGGTCGCGCAGCAGTGCCGCGATCGGCTTGTCCACCTGCGCCGCCATCGGCACGAGCTCCTTCTTGATACTCCCGTGGTTGTCCCAGTTGTTCACTGCGCCCTGTGGGCCGCTCCACACCTGGACAAAGCGCACACCTCGCTCCGCCAGCCGCGCGGCGAGCAGGCAGCGCTTGCCGAAGTCGTCGGTGGGCTGCGACCCGATTCCGTACGAGTCCTTCACCGCCTGCGATTCGCGTGAGAGATCGAATGCCTCCGGCGCACTCAGCTGCATCCGGGCTGCCAGCTCGTAGCTGGCGATGCGGGCATCCAGCCGGGAATCGCCGGGATGGGACGCTGCGTGGGTCTTGTTCAGCTGGCTCAAGGCGTCCAGACCCGCCTTGTCGGAGGCCGGATTCGCGAACTTATACCGGCTACCGGCGAAGAGGTCGGACACCGCCCCCGGCCCCGTGCCGTTGATCATCGTTCCTTGGTGCACCACCGGCAGAAAGCCGCTGCTGAAGTTTCCCCGCTGGTTGTACGGAAGGCCACGCGCATCCGGGAGCACCACGAAGGTTGGCAAGTTGTCGCGAAGGTTCCCGATCGCGTACGAAATCCACGCCCCCATGCACGGGAATCCCGGCTGGATGAAGCCCGTGTTCATCATGTACGAGGCTGGCCCATGGACACTGGACTTGCTGGCCATCGCCATGAAGAACGCCATTTCGTCCACGAGCTTCGCCTGCTCCGGAAATACCTCACTGACCCAGCGGCCCGACTGGCCGTACTGCTGGAACGTGAACGGGCTCTTGAGACACAAGCCAGGGGCACTGGCCAATCCCTCGGGCCGGATGTGGTCCGGGAGCTTTTGGCCGTGGTACTTGATCAGCGCGGGCTTGTAGTCGAAGAGATCCATCGGGCTTGCGCCACCGTTCATGAAGAGCTGGATGATCCGCTTCACTTTAGGAGGGTGGTGCTGCAGGTGCAGCGTGCCCTGCCCAGCTGGCCCCGTCGGCGTCGCTTGGCTGTCCTTGGCCAGCAGGCTGGTCAGTGCGAGGCCCGCGAAGCCCCCGCCGAGTCCGGTCAAGAACTCACGTCGGTTGGTGGGAAAGCCCCAGTGCTCATCGTTCATCTATCACACCTATCAGTCTATAAACAGGAACGCATTCGCGTTCAGAATAACGCGGCAGGTCGCCTCAAGCCCATGGCCGCTCGCCATGGTTCTGAGCACCTTCCGCTCCTCGTCGGTGATCTGTCGGCCCCATGCCAGCACCGCCGCCCGCTCGATCTGGCGCGGGAGAGCTCCGCCCTCGGCCACCACGCGCTTTGCTAGCGACTGGGCGCACGAGAGTACGAAGTTGTTGTTGTAGAGCGTCAGGGCCTGCAGAGCCGACACGCTCGTGCCTCGGGTGGGGGAGAGCAATGTCAGGTCGGGGAAGTCCAGCGAGTCCATGAACGGGTCCGGAATGGAGCGCCAGACGGTACGATAGACCGAGCGCCGGTTGGCGGCGGGGCTCTCCCAGTCGAACGCCGCGTAGTCTAGGGCGGGTGTCATCTGTGGCCCGGGGCCCTGCTTGAAGTGGTTGACGCCTGGTCCGCCCATGGTGAAGTCGATCCGCCCGGCGGTCTGCAGCGCGGCGTCCCGGTACTGGTCAGCATCCAGGCGGAGGCGATTGGCCCGCCACAGCAGCCGGTTGTCCATGTCGCGTTTGGCCGCATCCGGGCGGTCGGCGGAGCTCTGCCTGTAGGCGTGGCTTGTCACCAGCAGCCGGTGCAGCTTTTTGAACGACCCCTGCGCGTCGTCCTTGAACCACGCCGCGAGATAGTCGAGCAGCTCGGGATGGCTCGGTGCACCGCCCATGCGGCCAAAGTCGCCGGGCGTGTCAACAATACCCTTGCCAAAGTGGTAGTGCCAGACACGGTTGACGATGCTGCGCCAGGTGAGGGGGTTGCGCCGGTCCACGAACCATTCCGCGAGCGCGGCGCGGCGCTGCTTCTCCTGCGTCATGTCGCGGCGCTTGAAGTAGATCCCAAGCTCCGGGAGCGCCGACAGCGCCCCCGGCCCGACCAGCTGCTTCGGCTTACTCATCTCGCCCCGCTCTAGCACGTGGATTTCTCGGGGCTTGTCTATGTTGACGAAACCTACGTTGGCCACATCGGCGGCTTTCGCGGCCACGTAGACATGCTGTAGCGGGGGCAGGGACGCGATCCCATCGGTGGCCGTTTCCCGTAGCGCGAACGTGGCGATCTCCACACGGGCGGCCTGGTCTTGTGTGGGCGCCCTCAGCAGGTCGGCCACCTTTGGCGGCACGGCGCAGAGGGCCATGCGGGGGGCATCGGCGACGCTCAAGCGGAAGCATCCCAGAACATGGCCTTTGCCGTCGTTTTGCTCGAGAATCACCTCAAGCGCGTCACCGTCGGCGAGTTCGAGGGGTTCCGCGAAGGCCAGAACAAGATGATGATCCTTGCCAAACTCCGATCCGATGCCCCACGCGGAGCCGGAGTTGCCGTCGGCGGCGTTTGCTGCGTCCTTTTTCGGCTCGGCATAATCGGCGCTGGCTCGGACAATCTTTGCCTTCTCGCGCTTGCCACCCGCACGGACAATCTCTACGGTGAGCTCGCTGAGCAGGTAGCCACCGTCGTCGGCGCGGCCGGGACCGCCTTTGGGGAGCTCGGGGGATGTGTAGGCGTCGAGACGCAGGGCACCGATGCGCCCGGTGCCGGGGTGGGCGAGGAGTGTGTAGGTGTCTTTGGCGGGGCGGGGGCCGCCCACCGCGACACGGCCGTCGTCGGCGAGGGCGAATGTGGCACCACCGACGCTGGTGGCCTTGGTCACGCGCAGCGGCTTCCAGCCGCCGAAACCAGAGATTGCCGACACGAAGGCGTCTACCACCGGTTGGTGCTCGGCAGCGAGAATGCGGGTGGCGTTCTTGCTGTCGGCGACTTCCTTCAGGCGGTTCCACTTCGTGCGCTGCTCCGCCAAGCGGGGCGTCTCGTCGTAGGTGACATCGCCCTTGACGACCCCCGCGAACACGGCCTGCAGCGACCAGTAGTCGGAGGTCGGGACGGGGTCGAATTTATGGTCGTGGCACCGGGCGCAGTTGGCAGTGGTGCTGACAAAAGTAGACATCGCCTGGTTCACCATGTCGTCGCGGTCGAGGATCTGGAACGGGACGGGGGCGGTGTAGTAGGCGCTCAGGTCGAAGTTGCCGGCGCTTAGGTAGCCCAGGGCGGGGGTGAGGTCGGGGCGATTGGGATAGAGAGCGTCTGCGGCCAGCTGCTCGCGGACGAAGCGGGCGTAGGGGACATCGTTATTGAACGTCTGGATGACATAGTCGCGGAACGGCCAGGCGTTCTTGCGACCCATGTCGTGTTCGGAGCCGTGGGAGTCGGCGTAGTGGACGGTGTCGAGCCAGTGGCGTGCCCAGCGCTCGCCGTAGCGCGGCGATGCCAGCAGGCGATCCACGACACGCTCGTAGGCACCCGGTGCCTTGTCGTTGACAAAAGCGGCGAGCTCCGCTTCGGTGGGCGGGAGGCCGGTGAGGTCGAAGGTGACGCGGCGGATCAGGGTGGGGCGGTCGGCCTCCTTGGAAAACCCCAGCCCCTTGGCGGCGAGGCGCGCCTCCAGAAAGCGGTCCACGGGATGCAGTGCTTTGCCCAAGGGAAGGGTGGGTTTCTTAATCGGTAAGAGCGACCAGTGCGTGTCCCCGGCGGGCGTAGCGGCGCTCGCCTCGGGCCAGGAGGGGCCGGACTGGATCCAGCTGCGCAGGGTTGCCACCTCGGTGGGCGTCAGCGGGGTCTTGCCGCTGGCTTTGGGCGGCATGATCAGATCGGTGTCGGTGGTGGAGACCCGCTGGATGACAGAGCTGGCATCGGGGTCGTGCGGCACCAGGCCCCGTGACCCGCTACTCCCCCCGGTCAGTGCGCTCTTGAGGCGAGTCAGCTTCAGGCCGCCGGCGGCTTGGATGTCGCCATGGCACGGCATGCACTTGGCGCGCAGGAGGGGCTGAACCTCCTTAGCGAAGTCGGGGCCTTGGGCGGCGGGTGCCTTGATTTGACTGGACGACCGAGCGGGCAGCAGAGCGGCACCAGCGACGGTGAGGGATGTCAGCGCGAGGAGAGCGCCACGGAGCGGACGTGTTTCAGTCATGATTGCTTCATTATGGCAGAAGCGTGCCACTTCTTGCCACAGATCCCTTCGGTGCCCGGATTTCTTCTTGATATAATTAGGGTGTCATGAATCCTACACAAACCACACCGCTTGCCGAGCTTGGTAAGGCCCTCTACGAGTCGCAGATTCGTCTTCACGTTGAGTTGCCAGAGAATCTTGGAAAGATCGTTGCACTGGATACTCAGAGCGCGGACTTTGAGCTGGACACCGACTTGCTCACGGCAGGAGATCGCCTGCGGGCACGACATCCTGAGGCGGCAATCTGGTTCACACGTGTAGGCTACAAGACGGCTTTTGCGGTGGGTGGAGCACTGACGCGGGGATGAGAATTTCCGGTAGCGTCTCCGCGCTGAGTGCCGAAGTAACCCTCTCCTTGGTGCTCTCTACTGGTAACCGTCGCAATGTGGCATTTGTGGTGGACACGGGGTTCCTAGGAGCACTGGCGCTCCCAGAAGCCGACTTGGAGCGTCTGGGATTACGTGTTTTTGGACAGACCGAAGCGACACTTGCCGATGGATCAAGTTGCAGCACGCTGGTATACGAAGCGCGGGTTGCCTGGGGCGAGGGAGTTCTGCGTGTTGCCGCCCTTGCGATGGGGGATCGTCCTTTACTGGGCACCGCGCTTTTGGAAGAGTGCCATCTCGGGATAGACTTCACCGAGGGAGGCACGGTTCAAATCAATCCACTCACCCGATAGTTTGCCCCGCTCTCAAATCTCGTGATAAGCCCCGGACGGTAAACCTCCGGGCTCACCCAGAGGGTACCCGGCGTCGTGCCTCCGCCGCCTAATTTTACCGACGAGGGACGAGGAGGCGGCACGAAGTGCCCCAAAGCGGGACGTTGACCGTCCACGCTAACCAGCCAATCACCATCACGGGATTTGAGACAGGAGCAAACTTTCACACCTAATCCACCATTAGTGGCAAGGTTGCTTTATACTCTAGGCATCGATTGCCGTCGCCCCGTGGGTGAAAATTGCCCGCATCGGCGCACCGCGAACGAGAAAGAGGCTCATTGCCATGACACCCGTAACGACAACGACGACAAACACTAAGACAACGACGGGCAAGACCGTTTTTCAAAC
>NZ_JAYUPA010000222.1:0-5811 GCF_043760365.1 Armatimonas sp. | reverse complement strand
ATCCCAGCACTACTGCACTTGCTACTACAGCACTTAGAAAATTACGAGAAATTTGCATCTATTTTTACCTCTTCTTACAAACAAAACTGAGAGCGATCTGCTGTTTGGCACGCTTTTTGCATGCTCTTACTTTTAGTACTCTACCCATGGGATTATACCCCATTAGGGAGACTGTTAAACCTGTTGACGATCAACACTTTGACAATGATATTGTCAAAGGCCTCTGTCGCGTCCTTACCACTCTACCAATCCTCTCCCTATCTGTCAAGCGTTTTTGTCAATGTTTAGGATTTTACGATCAAATTAATGGGATAGTTGGAGCCCGAGAGCGGTAGCGTTCGGACGGGGACGACTTTTCTTGCTCCCGGCGCAAGGCGGAAGGTGGCTAGAGTTGTCTCGGTGGGCATGTTGGTGCGGGGAATCTCTACGCGTTTACCATCGATCAAGAAAACGGCTCCCGCCATGCCACCGGCGGGCTCGAAGATTAGCTTGATATCTGCGGGAGCGCCTGTGGGATTTTCCAGTGTGAGCTGGATGTCGTAGAAGACCCCGTAGTTGCCCTCTAGGGCTTGGGTGGGATCCGTGGCCGCAATGGGAGAGCGCCCTACAGAGAAGAATCCCCAGCGCCCTCCGACACTGTGCTTGGCTGTCAGGCTAATGCTGGGCTTGGGATAGACATGGGGCGACTGGCGGTCGGTGTCACGGAGCTGGGATTGCATGCTCTCTGTCAGAGGGGTGGCACGTAGGATGTCTGGTATTGTCGTCGGTGAGTTGGGCGTGTCGGCACCCACGCGCACCAGAGGCGCAGTCCCCGAGATTAGGCGTAGCTGAAATAGTCCGGAAATGGTTAGGTCATTGGGGAGCCGGATCGCTTGGAAAGCCACGCGGCTGTGCGCGGGAACCTCCACCACCATCCCTGAGTCGCTCTGGTAGGCACTGAAAAAATCCGACGTGGCGCGATAGCCTACCCAGACCGTATCCCGCACGGGGCCCGCGTCCGCCCCCAGTACCTGAACCCGTGCGGGGGTATCACCGTCGTTGACGAGCTCGGCGACAAACCAGAGGTTCTGCCCCGTGTTATTCCAGTGGTGGTAAAGAAGCCTTGCGGTGCCCATGCTGAGGCGTGCGACATAGAGAGTCTGGGCGGCAGTGATCCGCTCGGGGTTGTTGGAGAAGAATAGGGCATTGGTCTCCGCCTTGGGGAGACTCCGAGACACGACAGGTATCTTCAGGGTCTGATGCACGGGGAGCATCTCAGGTCCAGAGATACTGACGTTGATAGGAACGGCAAGCGATTTCCCCGATGCGGGAGGTGGCACGGAGTCGGGATCCGTCTCGATCCTGAAACTCGCTCCCGAGAGGGGCTGAACCGCTGAGCGAGCACTGGCAAGCACCAGTTTCGCAATTTTCTCCCCGCCGACACCGGTGCCCGTAAGGACAACGGGTTGAGGAGGAAGCAGAGTGGCGGCATAGGGCTGCACTGCCACGGTGAGCTTATCGCTGGCACCTTCGCGGGAAACCACTAAGATATCGCGCCCCACTGACTTGCCTAGCAGTGTGATGGTGTTGTTTGACATGTTCACGCTGGCTTCCACAGGGCTGCCCAGACCGCTCTGACGCTGGATTGTCACGAGGCCACGGGCCGCCCCAGAGAACTTGAGAGTGCGCTTCTCCATCCAGGGGACGATCTGCCCCGTATCGCTGACGGTGATACCGGGGATGGCTAGGGCACGGCGCAATGAGGAAGCCCAGTTTTCGACGAGCAGTGAGGGCTTGGCGAGATGTAGCGCTTTTGCTTCCGCGGGACTGGCTGTGGCTAGCACCTTGCCGCTGGCGATCAGGCGCGCTTCTGTCTCAATTTCGTAGGTGACGTTGACATTTTGCTTGACACGAACCGGGACATCTATTTTCACACGCCGTCGTTTTTTATTCACGCGTCGTGTCACAGTACGCTTCACCATCCTGGTGATGGTTCGTACTTCGGTGCGGTGGCGTGTCTCGGTTTCGATATCAACACGCACCGCACCAGGCTCCAGGCCCGCACGGGTGAGCTCACTCAGGCGCTCCGCACTCAGCCGGACACGCTCAGTGGGCATGATGCCCCCAACCGCGCTACGGGTACGCAGGACAACCACGTCGTTGACCCGTAGCTCTGTGCCTTTTACTTCAACACGGGGAGTCCATGTTGGCTGGGCGATGGCAGGAAGGACCGCGCAGGCAGCCAGGACGATAAAACCAAGTTTTAGCATAACATTTAGTGGCCCCAAATCCGATTAGTGGGGGCCAATCCGATGGAACTTCCGGTCCATCTCATGGTGCGAGAGAGCCAGGAGGATCGGGCGACCGTGCGGACAGGTGAAGGGATTGCGCATCTGGGCAAGATCGGCTAGCAAGCGCGTCATTTCGTCCATGGTCAGTGGGTCGCCTTTCTTGACTGCCATTTTACACGATGCCATGATAATTGCCGACTCATGGGCCACCAATAAACGTCGCGCAACACTGGTCTGGGTAAGATCCTCGATAATTTCTTTGAGTATCTCTAGGTAGGGCTTATCGGCGACACGGGCGGGGACGGCACGAACCATGAAAGTCTCGCCCCCAAAAGGCTCCAGAACAAATCCCGATCTCTCCAGAGCGCCGAGTCGCTCTCGCACTACCCGTGCATCAGCAGGGGAGAGTTCCAGAGTCTGAGGAACCGCGAGATGCTGCGTCACGACGCCCCAGGCACTGTCGGTCGCGCCGTTCATCATCTGCTCGTAGAGCACGCGCTCGTGGGCGATGTGCTGGTCAATGAGCAAGAGGGCATCGTCGGTCTCGGCAATAATATAGGTGTTGCGCGACTGCCCCAGTACCCGAAGCCGCCCGATTCTGTAGCCGTCGAAGCCGATATAGGCGCTTGGTTGCTCAAACCCAGATTGCCCTCCCCCCGGGTTGGGTGTGGAAGAGGGAGCGGGATCGGAGCTTCCTAGATTCACGTAGTTCGAGAGGCTGGTGCGTAGCGGTGGCGCAAGGCGCTCGCTACCGCGCTCCCCCATACCAGGCATGGCGAGCGTCGTTGGCATTGCCAGCTCAGGGAGAGACGCCTGAACGGTGACTTCTGGCACCAGCCCGCCCGTGAGAAGCGCACTCTCGACGGCACGACTAATCGCGGCGTAGACCTCGCCGTCGCGGGTGAAGCGCACTTCGGTTTTGGCGGGATGGACATTGACATCCACCAGCTCCGGGGAGATCTCCACGAAGAGCGCGACGACTGGGTGGCGCTCCGTGGTCATGAGCCTGGAGAATGCGGCGTCGAAGGCGTGCTGAACCGTACGGCTGCGCACATGGCGGCCATTGACGAAAAATGCCTGCGCACTGCGTGTTGCTTTACTGACACTAGGCTTACTCACCGAGCCGCGTACTGTGAGGCCGGGCGACTCGTAGAGCAGCGGCACCATCTCGCGTGCCACATCGCGGCCATAGACCGTCGCAAGTGCCTGACGCGGGTCGGCGGAGCCCGGGTAGGCGATCAGCTCGTGGCCGTCGTGGGTGAGCCGGAACCCAACGCGATGGTAGGCAAGAATCAGCCGATGCAGAAAGTCTGTGGCATGATTAAGCTCCGTTTGGGTGGTTTTGAGAAACTTCAAGCGTGCCGGAACACAGAAAAATAAGTTCTCCACCGTGATCTGAGTGCCATCGGGCGCGGCAGCATCCCGGATCTCGGCCAGCTCGCCCGCACGAACAATAATCTCGGTGCCCGTCTCGTCCTGAGGGCGCTTGGTGAGAATGCGAAAGTCCGAGACCGACGCAATCGAGGGGAGCGCCTCCCCGCGAAAGCCCAGGGTGTGGATGGAGAAAAGATCGTCGGCGGAGCGAATCTTGCTGGTGGCGTGGCGCTGGAGCGCGAGAACGGCATCGGTGCGGCTCATTCCCGCGCCATTGTCTCGCACGACGATCTTATTTTTGCCACCCTCAAAAAGTTCCACCTCGATCCGGCTCGCTCCGGCGTCTAGGCTATTCTCGACCAGCTCCTTAACGACCGATGATGGCCGCTCCACCACCTCACCCGCCGCGATCTGGTTGGCCGTGTTATCGTCGAGCAGACGAACTATCGAGTCATCGTTTTCTTCGTCCGGCACGGGGACTAGTATACCCTGCCCGGGTGGTTTACTTTTTGGTCGAGATCATCACATTGAGCGGCGCAAAGAGTAGTGTGACTGAAGTTGAGAGTGTTTGCGCCGGGGCACGCAGGGGGCCGCTGGTAGACCATGCTCCCGTCACTGACTGGAAAAACACACTGCCATGCTCCCGTATACCCGTGAGCTGGACGGTAGAAGCCCCTGCTAGAGCCGCCAGAGACTTTGCACTCTCCAGTCCATTTCTCACTGCGAGGGACAGAAGCGGCTTCAGAGCGACTGTCTGCGCTCTATTGGAGAGGCTAAAGACGAAGCTTGAGGAAATTTCTAGGCCCTCCAGGGCTTTACGTACTTCCGCTGCCGTGGCGCTCCCAAAGAGGACTTCGCCTTTATCATTGATTTGTAGCGCGACTGTTTCTATCATCGGGAAAAAACCTGTCATTCCTATTCCTGCCTTCACCCAGACGGTCTCTACGGTAAACGTGAGCCCAAAAGGGCGTAGGGCGTCGGCAACTTCCTGCCGCTTCTTTTGCTGTGCCGCTTCTGAGTCGCTTTGTGTGCTCTGAAATCCCCTACCTTGTATCTGTAGTTGTAACACGAGATAACAGGTATCCGCACGCAGGCTTGTGCTTCCTTTACCCGTAATGACCAGACCATGCATGTCTTGGGACGTGGAGGGGATCGCCGCCGCGATGGGGTCTTGGTGGGCAGTCGTTGGGAGCGCGAGTGAGGCGAGACAGGCAAGAGCTAACAGCGTTTTCATGGAGTCTGGTAACGTGGATGCATAGACTTTCGTGACAGTCCTCAGATGATCTTTGCTTTTTTGCAGGCCACAATTGCCGCTGCCAAAATCCGTGCGACCCGCCAGCGCCACTTGGGATCGAGGGCTTTTTTTCGATCGGCGGTGTTGGTGATCGTCGCGAGCTCCACCAGGGTTTTCTGGCGCACGGGGTTGAACTCGGGGTTTAGGACACCTAGGTCGTTGGGGCGCGGCTGGGGGCGACGGTTACCGCTCAGGCTAGCGGCGGCGAAGCGGCGAGTGATCTCGCGGACAAGGGTGCAGGCGTGGTTCTCACGGATGTCCCACATCGCAAAGCCGCCGTGGTCGCTGGGGTTCGCCGAGACATCAAAATGTAGAGCCAGAAAGATGACATGCGGGTGTTTCTGTTTCCAGGCGCGAGCAGCAACGGTGGCACGAGCGTGGAGATACTCGGGGATTTCGCGGCCCGCATTGAGGCGCTGACCATTCGGGAGAGTGGCATCGCGAGGAAGAAGGAGCGCGGGCTCGGGCTTGCCCGAGATCGGCTTGCGACGTAGTGCGGCACTGCGCGCCGTGAAGCGCACTTCCGCCCCCAGTGGCTTGAGCACTTCCGCGAGCGTGGCCGCCATCCGATAACTGAGTGCGGCCTCATAGACTCCCTCCCGGCTGGCTCCTGGGTCGGTGCCGCCATGACCGGGATCAATCACGACAACCACGCCCCGCAGCGTACGCGCCGCTCGTGTCGCCTTGGTTTTTGAGGGAGAGACCGTTTTCTTTTTCGGGGGAGTGGCCTTGCGCATCGGTTTGTAGTGGAGTAAAGGTTAAGGATAGTAAAGCGTGATTTTACCCGGCATCGGCGCAGTGTGCTTGTCCGTGGACTGAGGGACTGAGGAGGCGTAGATGTCGGGAGGGTATAAACAGTTGTTTGACTACTGG
>NZ_JAYUPA010000221.1:0-2080 GCF_043760365.1 Armatimonas sp. | reverse complement strand
GATCTGGCGCGGCTTGGTGAGCTGCAAAATAGCGACGGCAGCTTTGGATTCTGGAGCCGCACCGAGCGCCCCTGGCCCTATCTCGGAGTCCATGTCGCGCACGCTCTGGTACGCGCCAAGCAGAAAGACTTCGCCGTTCCCGAGGCAACCTACCAGCGCTCACTGGCCTACCTCAAAGCCATCGAGACCAAGTTCGAGGAGATTTATTCGCCGCGCTGCCGCCGGATGATCATCGCCTACGCGCTCTATGTTCGGCATCTGGCGGGGGATAGCGATAAAGTGCGGGCGAAAAGCCTGCTCGCCGAAGCCTCACTCGACGAGCTGGGGCCGGAGACAATCGGCTGGCTATTGAATGTCTTGGCGGGTGATCCGTCGCTGACAAACGTCCGGCGCTGGCTGGACAACAAGGCCACGGAGACGGCGGGTGCGGCGCACTACACGTTCTCCTACAACGACGGTGCGTATCTGGTACTTCACTCCGACCGCCGCGCCGATGGCGTGATTCTCGATGCGCTCATTGCGGATCAGCCGCAGAGCGATCTGATTCCCAAGCTCGTGCGCGGCCTGCTCGATGGTCGAAAGCGCGGCGCATGGGGCAACACGCAGGAAAACGCGTTTATCTTACTCGCGCTGGACCGCTACTTCCGAAAGTTCGAGGGCGTGACCCCTGACTTTGTCGCCCGGCTCTGGCTCGGAGAAAAATTCGCGGGTGAGGGTACTTTTAAGGGCCGCACCACGGATCGAATTTCAACCAAGATCCCTATGGCGACGCTTACCGAGAAGCCGGGGATGCAGCCACTCACGATAGAGAAGCAAGGCGCGGGTCGGCTCTACTACCGGATCGGCATGCGCTACGCCCCGAAGAACCTTCAGCTCCCCGCCGCCGACTACGGCTTCTCGGTCAGCCGTACCTACGAGGCTATAGACAATCCCGGCGATGTCAAGCGCGACCCCGACGGTACCTGGGTGGTGAAAGCGGGAGCAAAAGTCCGAGTCAAAGTGACCATGGTGGCGACCACGCGCCGCTACCATGTCGCGCTGGTTGACCCGCTGCCCGCAGGCTTCGAAGCCCTCAACCCCGAGCTACGCGGCACGGAAAGCATTGCTCCCAGCTCCCCCAGCTTTGGGGGCGGAGGCGGCTATCGCCGCTACTGGTCCTGGTGGAACTGGTACGAGCACCAGAACCTGCGCGACGAGCGAGCTGAGGCGTTCTGTTCCTATCTCTGGGAAGGGGCCTATGAGTACAGCTACATCTGCCGCGCCACCACACCGGGAAGCTTCATCGCCCCGCCCGCCAAGGCCGAGGAGATGTACGCCCCCGAGACCTTCGGGCGTAGCGCCTCAGATAAAGTCCGCGTGGAATAGCTTTTCCACCACACCCAAGCCCCTTCTTTGCCTATACCGCGAAGGAGGGGCTTTTTTCTTTGAGCAGGGGCTGCCTGTTAAGTATGTCACATTATTTGATTTTTATTAGTCGCCATGTTATTATATGCCGACATATAAAAAACATGGGTACAATAATCGCATGGTTCAATAGGAAAAATAGAATGATGAACCTCTCACGCCTCTCCGCGAGCCTGATGCTTCTCCCTCTCACTTTTAGCCTGATCGGCTGCGGCGGCGCAGGCACCGTTGCCGCTCCCCAGGAAAGCCCTGCCCTATCACGTGACTTTGGCTTAGGCATTCCCGCCTATAGCACAAAACATGTTTGGAATGCGAAGGCACTTGTTGACCAGCTCGTTATTCAGCACAACAGCACTCCCAATGATGACAAGAATGACTACACGGGCACCAATACTAATCTTCGCTGGAAAGGCGAAAATGGCTACACCTACAGCGAGAATCGCTCACTATGCGCCTCGTTTACTTCCATGCTCCTGCGTCACGCCTTCAATAAAACAGAGAATGACTTCTCCGCTAAGCTTGGCTCCACAAGCCCCTACGCAGAAGACTACTACGGTTTTCTCAGCACCGGAGTAACGGGTTGGTTTAGCGCAGGATTCCTCAACGCTAGCCAGATCAGTATCGGCGATATTATCGCCATACGCTACGATGATAATAGCAACAGTAGTGGTCATGT
>NZ_JAYUPA010000220.1:0-2085 GCF_043760365.1 Armatimonas sp. | reverse complement strand
GGGCGGCTAGGAGAATAGTTCATGAGATTTGGTAACGTAGCAGCGATGCTTATTGTCCCTGCCCTGATTCTCTCGGTAGGCTGTAAAAAACCCACTCCAGTGGGGACATGGTCAGGGAGCATCAATAATATCCCTGCAACAATTGATATCAAAGACGGCGGACAGCTCGGGGTCACCGCCTCCGTGATGGGCAATTCCGTCCAGCTAGCGGGTACTTGGAGTGCAGAGGGCGATCAGCTCAAGATGAACCTGACCTCAAGCACGCCTCCTATGATCCTCAGCATGCTCCCTGCAAGCACCCGCCAGTCCACCAATACCTGGAAGCAGGACGGCGACTCGCTGACATTGACCAGCGGAAGCACGGCTCAGACCCTCACCCGCGTGAAGTAAGCGCTTTTTGTGCGGCTTCCAAGACCTCATCACGGTCTGCCTGGATACCTTTCCGGGTGGGCCGTACGAGTCGCTGGGGCTGAATGCCCATGCCTGCCACACGCGTGCCGTCGGGAAAGCGGACGTCCTGACCGGAGAAGCGCACCACAATACCGTCGGTAAGGGCAATATTAGTCACATCCCCCACCGCGCCCGCCGTCGGGGAGCCGACAAGAACGGCCCCGCAGGCGCGGAGAAAGAGTGCAGTGTGCTCCGCCTGGCTCTGGGTGCGCTCGTCTATCAGTGCCACCACTTTCCCGCGGTACCACTTCTGCCCCATGCGCGACGGCAGACGCTGGAAGAAAATCTCCTCCAGGTGGCGTCCCACAAGCTCGCCGTCTTCGGGGGGGAGTGCGACGGGCCGGACAAACTTTGCGGCCACCAGGTTCTCGCGCGGAGCCAAATACGGAGCCAGCTCCCACGCCGTCTCGTCCACATAGCCCCGCAGGTCGAAGATCAGGGCGGGGGCACTGCCAAAGCGAGCAAAAAAGGGCGCGATCTCGGCACGCGTCAGCCGGTCCAGATCCGCGTAGACAACCCCACCCCTCAGAACACGCACCGTCTCGCCGCGACGCTCTTTACTGCTTGTCCTCAAGCGGGGCACCACGATGCCCTGGCCCCCTTCCAGAGTCAGGTGCGCATTGCTGCCCTCATCGCCTGCCAGGAGCCGGTTGTTAAGGTAGTTCTCCCGCGCTTGAGGCGTCCCTGCCGCGAGGTAGCCCTCTAGCTGCTTGCGTCGCAGCCGTACGGTCACTGCGTCCACGGCCGTTACCACATCGCCGATTTTCGCCCCCCCCGCAGCGGCAGCAGGGTGCCGGATCGCCACAATAGTCGGCTTGCCCTCGATGGTTTGAAGCCGCACGGTCGCCGCCAGGTTCCCAAAAAGAAGGCCGTCGAGCGGGGTCAATGTCAGGGCGTGCCCATCACCCGTCTGTCGCAGGAGTCGTCGGACGGCCCGGTGAAAGCTGGAAGCATCGGTGGCGACCTGCACTTGCGCAAGAAACCCCGGCCAGGCCCGCTCCCACACCGGCTGCAGTGCCTCGCGACTCGGGTGCAGAAGCCAGATCGCGCTCCAGAGCCGAAGCGCAGCATGGAGCCGCGTTTTCGGAGCCTCCAAAATATTCCCCCCTTCGCGAAGCCCAACCTCCCCCTGCCGCTGAGACGGCTTTCCCCCTCCGGCATTCGCTCGTTCCTCGCTGCGAAGGGGGATTTCTTTGAGCCAGGCGTGGGCATCGGTGAGGGAATCGCGCGTGCGGATCACGTGGGGAAGCTCGGTTGTCCCTACCCGAACCTGAGCAGAGAGGCCGTTGGGAAGGGGGAGCGCGGCGGTGGGTACCCACTCTTGCAGCGTGCCGTCGCCCTCGAAAAAAAGGGCGGCTTTTCCGAGCTGTGCCAGGGCCAGCGCAAACGGAGGCAGCGGCGTATATTGTGTGACTAGGAAAGCCGTACGTGGCCAGCGATTCGCCGTCAGTTGGGCATCGCGCACCACCCACCCCGTCCGAAAGTCCCCTGTCGTACTCTCCACCTCGGGCACTTTCCCATAGTGCGCCCGCTGGGTGAGTGTAGGCTTTGCGATTCCCCCGGTCAGAGCGGCCAGCTGCTCCGCAGCTCTGCGTGAGATGGGCACGGCGGCCCGTAGATCAAAGAGCGCACAGG
>NZ_JAYUPA010000219.1:0-5829 GCF_043760365.1 Armatimonas sp. | reverse complement strand
ACGGGTCGGCACTTTTCACCGGGGACGCAGGTGGGGGTGAGAGTGAGATTCGCCGGCACATCATCGAGAATGACTACCTGGAGTGCATCATCGGCCTGCCCGAGAACATGTTCTATAACACCGGCATCTCGACCTATATCTGGGTGCTGACCAACCGGAAGGCCGCAAGTCGCAAGGGCAAGATTCAGCTCATTGATGCCTCCGAGTGGTTTGTGAAGCTGCGCAAGAATCTGGGCAAGAAGAACTGTGAGTTCCGCGCCGAGCACATCGCCCAGATCATGAGTGAGTACGAGCGCTTCGAGGACACGGAGCACTCGCGTATCTTCGACAATGAGGACTTTGGCTACCGCAAGATCACGGTGGATCGTCCGCTCCGTCTGGCGGTGACGCTTGATGCCGAGCGTCTTGCGCTTCCCGAGGTGAAGGACTGGGTCAGCGCCCTGACGAGCCTTTTCGGCAAGGACGTGACGCTCCTAGACTTCAACTCATTCAAGAAGAAGTGGGAAACCTACCTCAAGGCCAACAAGATCAAGCAGACGGCGAAGGACACCAAGGCTCTCTACGATGCTCTGACCGAGCGCAATCCTGAAGCGGCTATGGTTGCTGACAAGGATGGGAACGCAGCCGCTGATACCGAGCTACGCGACACGGAGAACGTGCCTCTAAAGGAAGACCCCGAGGTTTTTCTGGATCGTGAGGTTATCCCCTACGTGCCGGATGCTTGGATTGACCAAGAGAAGACCGTGGTGGGCTACGAAATCTCCTTTACTAAGGTCTTCTACAAGTACCAGCCACCGCGCCCGCTGGAAGAGATTCTCAGGGACATTGCTGCTCTGGAGGCAGAGACGGACGGCCTGCTACATGCCATCGCGGAGGAGTCGCTGTGATGGACGGGCAGCACGATTCTGAGATTCTTTCGACACTGTCGAAAGAATCGTCGTTCCAACTTGTGCTTGGGCAAAATGTGCCTACAATACAAGTTCATAGAACCCGCCAAGGCTCTGGGCGCAAGCCTATCCTCAAACCGGCGGGTCACTTTGTTTCGGAGGGGACGCAATGAAGCGCTACCCTGCCTACAAGCCCTCTGACGTTCAGTGGCTTGGCGAAATACCTGACCACTGGGAAGTTCGTCGCCTCAAATATATCGTAGATTTTGTCAGCCGTGGAAACGCACCCGATTATGTCGAGCAGAGCGATGTTTGTGCAGTCAGTCAGGGCTGTGTTCAGCGGGATGGCTTACACCTGGAAAATGTGAAGTTTCACGGAGGATCAGCTGATGGCTTCAAGGGGTTACTGAAAGATGGTGACCTCCTGATAAACTCAACAGGGACTGGCACATTGGGGCGCTGCTCCATCTTTGCTAAGGAAGATGATGACGCGCACGTATACTTTGCCGACGGCCACGTGACAATTTTGCGGGATACAACAACAAGTATTAACCCTGATTACTTGTATTCGTTTTTTAGAACACGCCAAGAAGAAATAACTGTCTTTGCATCAGAGGGCGCGACAAATCAGATAGAGTTGCAACGGGAACGTCTGCGATCTTTCTCCCTACCTCTCCCTGATATTGATGAGCAAACGGCCATCGTTTCCTACCTCGACCGCAAGAACGCAGAGATCGACGGCTTCGTCGCCAGCAAGCGCAAGCTCATCGCGCTCCTGAACGAGGAACGGGCAGCGTTCATCCAG
This sequence comes from Armatimonas sp., assembly GCF_043760365.1. Lineage (GTDB taxonomy): Bacteria > Armatimonadota > Armatimonadia > Armatimonadales > Armatimonadaceae > Armatimonas. The sequence goes on along the minus strand of NZ_JAYUPA010000219.1, from coordinate 4,137 downwards.
AAAATCGTGTTGCGTGGGCTGAATCCCGACGCGCCGATGAAGCAGACCGGCGTGGACTGGCTCGGGGAGGTTCCCGCACATTGGGAAGTGCGGCGCAACATCTCTCTCTTTGGGCAGCGGATCGAGCGGGGAAGCGCCGAGCTACCCATCCTAGTTGTCTCCCTCCACACCGGCGTTACCGTCGGCGACGAAGATAGCGCCGACGCACCCCAGCGCCTCATTGAAGACCGCACAGCCTACAAGAGAACCAACTCAGGCGATATTGCCTACAACATGATGCGAATGTGGCAAGGCGCAGTGGGCGTGACACCTGTGGACGGCCTCGTCAGCCCCGCCTATGTGGTCGCCTACCCTCTAGCAAACGTAGACTCACGCTTTTACTGCTACCTGTTCCGCACTGATGTTTACAAGAACGAAGTCAACCGCCAGTCGCGTGGGATTGTCTCAGACCGCAACCGACTCTACTGGCAGGACTTCAAGCAGATGCTCTCTCCGTTCCCGCCGCTCAGTGAACAGCAAGCTATCGTGGCGGAGATTGAGGAGCAGTCCCAACGGATTGACGCGGCTATCTCCCGAATCGAGCGAGAGATCGAACTCATCAACGAGTACCGTACTGCGCTCATCTCTGAAGTCGTGACAGGTAAAATAGATGTTCGAGACCGAGGCTGACATGGCAAATCGCGGGGCAAAAATACAATGATAACGAGAATTCACGCACGTAACTACAGAAACCTGGTATTGGAAGAAAGCTTGATGCTCAGCTCGCTGAATGTCTTCGTCGGGGCAAACGGCTCGGGGAAAAGCAACCTCATACGAATTCTTCGCTTTCTCCAGGATGCGATCACGGGTGCGCCAGACGAACGCCGTGGTGTGACTCGCTTTGAAAATGCTATGGCGCGTTTCGGTTCTGGTCGCATCTTGGATGTCTCGTTAGAGCGCCCTGCGTTTGTTGAACTCAGCGTCTCGTTCACAGACGCGGAGCAGGTCCTTTTTCACCATGGAGTTCGGCTTGAAGTAAAGGACGAAAACACCGTTCTTGTGCGCGGTGAAGAGCTTTCTTACGACGTAAACCGAGAAGGTGAGGACATCGTAACATGGCTTTACCATTCCATTGATAAGGAACCAAATACGGCTCAGTTATATCTATGGAGCTTAAACGATGGAGACCATACGGTTTATCCGGTGCGTGATCTCCCTACAAATGAACTCTATTTCCATTCCTTGCCAGAGGAATACAGCAATCTATTACCGCATCAAAAAGACAGCCTTCCTTTAGAGAATACACGCCGGGAAGTCATCAAAAGCCTCGGAACATGGGCGTTTTATGATTCGGGTCGCATGAGTATCGAAGCAATCCGTCGCGCCACTCCCGATTTAGGTAATACGGATATTCGCCTGGAAAGCTCAGGAGAAAATCTACTTATCGTCCTCCACAATCTGATCCGAGAAAACATTGAGTTTGAGGAGCGCCTTAACGAAGCCTTCAGTGAATTATTTCCTCGAACACGAAAAGTACGAATTCTGCCCGTAGGACGAAGAACCGTTCAGCTTGAATGGTATCCACAAGGTAGCAAAAATGCTCTCTATCAGGACGATCTGAGCGACGGTACGCTCCGCATGTTATGCTGGGCGGCAGTTCTACTGTCTCCCACTCTTGCTTCCCTCATTGTGCTCGATGAACCTGAAGCGGGTATTCATCCGGCGTGGCTGCGAGTCTTGGCGGGCTGGATTCGGGAAGCCTCGCGCAAAACGCAAGTGATCATCTCCACCCACAGCTCCGATTTACTTGACTACTTCACGGAAGATATCGAAAGCGTTCATGTCTTCCAGGAGTCCCGTGAACAGCCAGGTAAGACCGAGATTGCCTCGCTCCACCCGGTACTGCTCTCCAGCAAGCTGAATGAGGGCTGGAAGCTTGGCGATCTCTACCGTGTCGGCGACCCTGGAGTCGGTGGCTGGCCGTGGTAGTTTGGGTCTACGCAGGCGGCGGCTATGCAGAAGCAAGTAGCATCGTCCCCCTGCTCCAGCAACACTTCACCGGGGCATCATTCCAGCGTCGCACTCCCGCGTTTCGTAAGCCAGGGCCACGCCCAGACGTGACTGCGTCTACCGAGCGGGTCGCACGGCGCTTTGCAGGAAACACCGGCAAAGATCTCCTCAATGAAATCAAGGGCGACCTCACGCGCTTCTGGCAGACGAACGGCCCGGCAGATCTCATCCTCGTACTTGACGACTCTGACTGCGACCCCGACCCTGATGGGCGCTTGGGAATCTTCGAGCAGACCGTGCGCGACGGGCTGAACGATGCAGGGTGCGCCGTAGAGAACCATCCTCCGATCATTCCAGCACTCGCGATTCCTGAGCTGGAGACCTGGCTCCTGGGGGACTGGGAACAGACCTTCGCCCGTGAGTTTCCAAATTGTCACCGGCGCTTGCAGCAGGCGCTATCGGCAAAAGGGCTACGAACCGCTGATCCTGAGAGCTTCAACTGTCGCCCAGAAGGCGGCGAGTATATCAAGCTCAGTGAAGACGTTCTGCTACCAGCTCTGGCGCAGGAATGCGAGGTTCGCTTCTCCAAAGCAACCGATACCCCAAAGCTTTTACTGCGAATCCGGCCAGAGGAAGTAAAAAAACGCTGCCCCTATTTCCGGAAGTACTGGGTCTCACTGGAGAATTATTGTAGGATAAACAAGAAATGACTACAGACACAACGGAAAAAGGACTGGAGACACTAATCGAGGCGAGCCTACTTAATGAAGCAGGCTATGAGAAAGGTGCCCCGAGCGACTACGACCGCACTTCCTGCGTAGACCGCGTGAAGCTCTTCGCCTTCCTCGCCGACACCCAGCCCGCCATACATGGCCGCATCACCGCCAGCACTCTGGAGACGGACAAGTTCCTCAAGCGCCTTTTCGATCAGATTCGCGACCGGGGCATCGTGGATGTGCTCCGTAAAGGCGTCAAGCACGGCCCCGATACCATCGCGCTCCACTACCCCAATCCTGCCAGCGACGCCAACGCAAAGGCCGTCGCCAACTGGAGCAAGAACCTCTTCACACTCACTCGACAGGTGCGCTACTCGGAGGATCATAAGTCCCTCGCCCTGGACATGGGGATCTTTCTCAATGGCCTCCCTATCGCCACCTTTGAGCTCAAGAACCAGTTCACCAAGCAGAACGTCCAGCACGCTATCAAGCAGTACAAGGAAGACCGCGACCCTAAGGAGCCACTCTTTGCCTTTGGCCGCTGCCTGGTCCACTTCGCGCTCGATGACAACCTAGTGTACATGACCACTCACTTGCGCGGCTGGCAGACCAGCTTCCTGCCCTTCAATCTGGGAAACGAGGGCGGTGCAGGCAACCCGGTGAACCCGGATGGCCTCAAGACCGAGTACCTCTGGAAGCGCATCCTCACTAAAGCCAGCCTCGCCAATATCCTGGAGAAGTACACCCAGATCGTCGAGGAGAAAGACGACGATGGGAAGGTAAAGCGCAAACTCATCTTCCCGCGCTACCACCAGCTTGAAGTCGTCCGCCAACTCCTGACGGATGCGGTGCAGCACGGCGCAGGGCGGCGCTATCTCATCCAGCACTCGGCAGGCTCAGGCAAATCGAACTCTATCTCTTGGCTGGCTCACCAGCTGGTGGAGCTTACCGATGAGACCGGCAAAAACATCTTTGATACCGTCATCATCGTCACCGACCGGCGCAATCTCGATAAGCAAATCCGCGACAACGTGAAGCAGTTCGCCCACGTCGCCGGGGTTGTCGAAGCCATCACCGAGGGCAGCAAGCAGCTCAAGGAGGCGCTGGAGTCGGGCAAGAAGATCGTCACCACCACGGTTCAGAAGTTCCCCTTCATTGTCGAGGAAATGGGCGACCTACCTGGCAAGCGCTTTGCCCTCCTGATCGACGAGGCGCACTCCTCCCAGAGCGGCGAGACAGCAGCCAAGATGAACGCCGCGCTCGCTGAGAAGAAGGGGGCGTATCGGAATATGTCAATGATTTTGAGACACTTTTCTATTTTAATTTAGACTCTTTTTGCCTCCAGACTTACACTGCATTTGCCATCTGTCACGGCTGGCAAAGGGGAGTCCACAACGGGTGCCAACACAGGAGGATTGATCCAGACCGCATC
>NZ_JAYUPA010000218.1:0-5830 GCF_043760365.1 Armatimonas sp. | reverse complement strand
GCAAGAGTGCTTCCCCGATCCCCTGGCCCTGCGCACGCGTGTCCACATACACCGAGTTCTCCGCCGTGCCCCGGTAGCCCGGCTTGGCATTATAGGGCGAGAGAGAGGCCCAACCGGCGATTATCCCATCGCGGTCTTCGGCGACAAAACACGGGTACGGGTCTCCACTGTGCTGATCGAGCCAGTGTCGTTGTGCGGTAAGATCGCGCTCGTCGGTTTCGAGTGTGGCGGTACTTGTCTTAACGGCATCATTATATATAGCACGGATAGACTCTAGATCCTCTATTTTTGCGAAACGAATTACAAAACTCACGAAATCGTTTTACCATAATGCATCCATCCGATACAATTGTTTGTGGATAAATATGTACTCCTGACGAAAATTTCCCGATCTAATTTTGAGCGAGATGTTAAAGAGCTAGCGACGCGCTGGCCGACGCGGCACACGCTTTCAAAGCACCATCTCGCAATCGTGGCGCATCTGGAGGCACGGTTTCGCGCCATGGGCTACCGGTCTACACGCCATGCCTACGAACACAGTGGCAAGCAGCTCCACAATGTCTTAGCGCAGAAGCCCGGCGGCTCCGGAGGGGCGATCCTGCTCTGTGCGCATTTTGACAGCCGCCAGGAGAACCTTGGTGCGCCAGAATCACCTGCGCCGGGCGCGAACGACAACGCCACAGGAGTGGCGGTTCTCTTCGAAATGGCGCGACTCCTGAAAGACGTTCCGCTACGCGTCCCACTGCGCTTTGCACTCTTCTCCGGCGAGGAACAAGGCCTCTGGGGCTCGACGGCCTACGCAGCGGAGTGTAAAAAACGCGGTGAGAAGCTCACGCTGGTCTTTAACTTGGACGAGGTTGGCTACCCGGACAGGGCCAAAAGCCTTTTTCTTGACCGTGACGAAGGGGGAGTGCCTGCTAACAACGCAGCCTCTGCAACGCTCGTGGCGCGCCTGGAGGCCCTGGCAAAAACAGTGGTCAAAGTGCCGACAAAAATAGACCCCGTGGAAGCATCGGACTATGTGCCCTTTGAGCAGCTCGGCTACGTTGTCACGGGCCTTTATGAGGGCGAGTACCGGTATCCCCACTACCATAAATCTACGGACACGCCCGATAAAGTGGACTTTGCCTATGTCACCGACATGGCACGCTTGACCCTTGCTTTCCTACTCGACTACGCGAAATAGAACACGCTAAGTCAGCCCGGCCAGGGTGCCCGTGGCATCGCTGAATTTATCCGTCTCGATGCCGGATTTTTGTAGAAGCGTTAGCAAGACATTGGCGAGGGGAGGGTGCCTTTCCTGGTCAAACGCCAGGTGCTGCCCGTGCTTGAGCCCCAGTGCCTTCCCGCCCGCAAGAAGTAGGGGCAGGTTCTTGGGAGAGTGGTCGCCGGTGCCCGTGCCCGAGTTCATCCCAGAGCCGTAGACAATCATCGTCCGATCCAGCATCCGGCTCTCGCCCTCGGAGGTGGCGGCGAGGAGTTTCACGAAGCGTTCTAAGCGGCTCAGATGAAACTTATCAATCTCGGCTAGTTTTTTGAGCTTGTCCGGGCTGCCGTCATGGTGCGAGAGCTCGTGATGGTTCTCACCGCCGCCGCCAAAGCCTCCGGCCTCGCGGGACCATTCGAACGTAATCACCCGCGTCGTGTCCGTTACAAAAGACAGATACGAGAGCTGAAGCATGACATCCAGCCACAGGGGGCGGTCGTGCGCGTTGGCGGGCTGCATGTTCAGACCAAGCCCCGTTTCCGGCACTTTAGGCTTCGGCACATCAATCCAGCCCTGCAAGCGCCCTACTTGCTGCTCCGTCTCACGCACCGACGTGTAGTACTCATCGAGCTTGCGCTTATCGTCTGTGCCAAGCTTCTTGTCCAGCGCCTTCGCCTCGGCGGCGATGTCATCCAGGATGGAGCGACGCTGGGTATACCGGCGGAGCGCAGCGGCGCGATCCGCGGCGTTTTCGGGCACAAAAAGGCGCTCGAACAGCCGCCGTGGGGAGTTCTCTGAGGGGAGCGGCGTGCCATTTCGATCAAACGAGAGGGTGTGGGAGTGCCCCGCGCTTCCCGTGCCAGAGAGGTCCGAGAGCTGAAGCGAGGGGTAGCGTGTGGCTTTGGCATGGGCTGCCGCCAGAAGCTGATCCACCGAGATGGAGTTGGCATAGTCCGCACCGGGTCGGCCCTTGAGATTCGCGCCCGTCAGCCAGGTGTCCGCCCCCGAGTGCCCCCCTTCTGAGCCCGGATGCCCGAGACCCGAAAGCACCGTGAACTCATTGCGAATAGACGCCAGAGCCGAGAGTGTCGGGGAGAGTGTGTAGCCCGTACCCACGTCTTTGGGCACCCACTCCGCGATATTCACGCCGTTGGGGATGTAGCAGCAGATCAAGCGCGGGTGCTTGGCATCGGACTTTGCCCAGGGCGAAAAACCCGTGCCATCGTCGGCCTGACCACTGCGAGGCAGCATGGCGTCCAGCAGCGGTAAGAGCAGGCTCGCGCCCGTCGCGCGTAGAACAAATCGTCGGTTCATTTGGTTCGGAATGCCTCAGAGGTGATGGTGTACTCGATAAGGGAGTGCAGAGTACGCTTGTTTTGCTTCATGTGTGCGACCGCGCCTTGTAGCAGCGGTCGGTCGGCCAGGCTTAGTTCGCGGCCCAGGGCAAAGGTGAGGATTTTGGTAGCGAGGCAGGTGAGAAATGCGTCGCTCTTGGCCAGAAGCGCATCCTGAAGGCCGTCCACACCGGTGATTTTTGTGCCGTCGGGGAGGCTAGAGCTGGCATCAATCAGAGGATCGTTCTGCTCGACACGGCCTTTGTAACCGAAGCCCTCGCGCTCTCGCCATGCGCCCGATGCATCAAAGTTCTCCAGGGAAAAGCCAAGCGGATCAATGTGGCTATGGCAGCGGGCGCACTGCGGGCGCGTCCGATGAATTTCAAGGCGCTTACGAACCGTTGCCTTCTCGATTCCGGGTACGCGCGCGGCAATCTCTCCGGCATTGGCCACGGGAAGCCCCGGGTCGGCGTTGAGCAGTGTCTTCATAATCCATGTCCCGCGCTTCACGGGCGACGTTCGCGTGCCATTCGAGGTGATGGTGAGAATGGACGCTTGCGTGGGCACACCGCCTCGGTGCACACCGGGCGGAACGGCAACGCGGCGGAACGAGTCGCCCTTGACGCAGGGAATGCCGTAGGCGCGGGCTAGGCGCTCGTTGACCACCACGAAGTTGGACTTGATGAGGTTGAGCGCATCCAGATCATGCGTCAGAATCTCGGCGAAGAATGCCTCGGATTCCCGCACGATCGAGAGCTCAAAGTGCCGGTCGTAGCCAGGATAGAGGTCTGTGGCGGGAGGATTTGCCCCCACTTGCCCCAGTCCCAGCCACTGACCGGCAAAGCGCCTCACAAACTCGGAGGCACGCGGATCGGCGAGGAGACGGTTGGTCTGACTGCGGAGCGTGGCGGGCTCGTGCAGCTTCCCGGTGTCCGCAAGCAGGGAGAGTGTTGGGTCGGGCTGCGTCCCCCAGAGGAAATACGAGAGGCGTGCCGCCAGCGCGTGGTCAGAGAGCTTGCCCGTGGGCTCCATCAGGAAGAGAAAGTGGGGTGAGGCCAGCACTGCCGTCAGGGGAGCCTTGATCGCCTCGACAAAGCTCTGGCCCTGCCGCGCCTGATCAAAGAGAGCGAGCTTGCTTGTTAGCTCTGTTTCGACAATGGGGCGACGGTAGGCTTGTCGTAGGAAGCGGGCCACTACTTCCTTGGCATAGGCCCGCTCGTTGCTCTGGCGCAAGGGCGAGGGGAAGAGGATTTTTGTGTGGCTTGAGGGCGGCCAGGCATCGTAGACCGGGCCTTCCAGCTCGAACCAGTCAATCAGCAGCTCCGGGCGGGCGAAGTTTTCGTGGCTCTGGCACCAGAAATTTTCCAGAACCTTGGGGATGTCGTAGGCGTAATGGAAGTTCAGCCCGGTGGACTGCGTGGTAAAGCGCACTGGGAACGCGTAGGTATTGGGTGCGGTGTCCACATCAAACTCCGCTACTGTGCGCGGCTGCGACCCCAGATGCTGCACGAGCTTCACGCGTGGTGGGCCATAGTCATACATTGGGTCGGTGGCGAAGTGCTGAAGATCGCGTTGATAGGCCTGCTCGTGGTATTTTGCGCCGTTTGGGTTTTCCTGAAGCTGCTTATCACGCCGCGCCGCCAGAATTTTATCCGCTGCCGTCGTGACTTGCGCACGGCTCGGGATGCGTCCTGAGGTACGTAAACGGACAGTGTAGGTACCCTCAAGTGGTACGGCGAAGTTGCGGGCATCCACGCCCTTGTCCCAGCTCTCGTGGCGCACAACAACCCACTCACCCTCCTCAGTGTTCTTGCCACCATTGACAATCACGGAGTTATTCTTTTGGTCTAGCTTGACACGCCGTGCATCCATTGCCGTGGCTTTTGGATCAAAGCGCCAGATGATTTTCTCCGGACGCGGCTGGCTATCATCAACGAGTGCCTGATCTAGGATTTGTTTTGCGGCGGCGGCGTAGAGTTCAATGTGGAGTGGAGCCACCGTTAGGGCACGGGCATTGTTATCAAAACCTCCAGCGGACGGGTCTGTGGGGAAGCCGCTGGTGTCAAAGGCGACGCCGGTCAGATCCTGTAGCGAGTTTTTGTACTCCTCACGGGTGAGCCGTCGCATCACGGGTGCCCGGTCACGCAGCGTTTCCTCGGCTTTCTTTGTCTGGACAGAGACCCAGTCCATAAACGCCGAGACCTCAGTGGGCGTTGGCTGCGTCAGCTCTTTAGGGGGCATCAGGTGGCTATTGAGTTGGTTGACGACTTCCGCCCACTTCCCCTTGATCGTACGGTCCGAAAAGCTCGCCGTGAGTGTGCCATCCGCTCGAAATGCCCCTTTGGCTTTGTCGCCACTATGGCAGGTGATGCAGTATTTATCGAGAAATGGCCGCGCAACCGTCTTGTAGCCAGGATCCACTCCCTGTGCCTGCTGGGCGGGGATGGCAGGGAGGAGCAGACTCAACCCAAAAGCCGCTCCGAGTGTGGCAACGAGAAGCCTGCGATTCCATCGGGTTTTGGTGTGTTGTTGCATGGGCTAGCGTCTCAGTTGCTTCAGGGTCTGGAGAGCTATCCGGGCGACTTTGCCAAGCGGGGTTAGCTTGCTCAGAACCGGAGGGAGCAGGCCAAGGCGCTGTACGAGCGAGATACGTCGGCGAGGCACTGGGTTTGGCGTGGTCTTGCGCTGACGGAGCAGCGCGAAAAAACCGGCAGCCTGTCGTAGGTGCTGCGGTTCGATCCACATCCCCATGGGCAGCTTACCAACTGTCCAGCGCCGCTGGATATTTTTTGAGCGTCTGAGCAGTTGCAGCGACCGCGTTTTGAGCTGGGCGGCTATCACACCGCTCGCGGCGACCAGCTCTTTGGTCGTGGTGGCCAGTGGGACGGTGCGCCGGATAGCGTGGGTCACCGGGCCATTTTTGATCCTGAGGATTGCCGCCACGACGCAAAGCCAGCCGATAAGCTGCACGGCAAATACCCCCACGACTACCACATCGAGAGCGGTCCATATCATGTTTTCCAGTGTACCGAGCAGACGGCGAATTCGCGACAATCCCATGATATAATTTTTGTTAGGATCTTACCTTCACCGCTCCCATTTTCACGCCTGATTTGGGACTGGACTCCGGGGGAAGCGTCTGGCAAGCGAACTTTAATATTATGCGTTTTTTCGGGTTTCCACTACGGCGGCGGCGGATGGGGATAGATCTTGGTACCGCCAATACACTCGTCTACGTTCACGGCAAGGGAATCTTGCTTCGTGAGCCCTCCGTGATCGCCTTCGATGT
>NZ_JAYUPA010000217.1:0-5831 GCF_043760365.1 Armatimonas sp. | reverse complement strand
CTTCTAAATCCACCCAGAGAGTACCATCGGTAAAGTGGGGACGAACGCACGCAGCCACTTCACGGGCGATCCGGCTCTTGCCGATTCCGCCCATCCCGATTAGTGTCACTAGGCGGCTCTGGCCCGCCGTGAGCTGATGCACGCAGAGCTCTAAGTAGCCCACGCGTCCTACAAAAACACTCAGTGGCTCTGGAATATTGTCCCAGGAGAGCGCTTGCGGCTCCGTAAAAGACGCATAGAGTGCCTGTGTTTGTGCGTCAGGCTTTCCCAGACGTGCTCCCAACAAGTAGGCGCGGAACTCGTGGTAGCACTGTGCTGCCTGCGCGGGACTTCCCAGGCTCTGGTGACACTGCATGAGTGCCCGGATCACACTTTCCTGAAGAGGGTTACAGGCGCGGGCGCGCTCCAGCAGTACTAGCCCCTTGCTGGGGGAAAGCTGCATCGCCGCCCGCTCCAGAGCGAGTAAGTACCCCTGCTCACGCTGTGCTCGCTCCGCTTCCAGCCCTGGCTCCTCGCCACTGGCGAGCAACGCTCCGCTGTAGCAGGCCACCGCCTCCGCCCAGCACTGCGCCGCCAGCGCCGCATCGAAAGCAAGTACATCGCACTCCGCCCCTGTAAGGTTCAGAGAGAGGGTGAGCTTGCTAGGCGACTCCAGCCGCCCGGACTCGCTGCCCAGCGCCGTGCGCAGATCGGTTAAGTTCCGTCGTAGATTGTAGAGTCCTTGCTCACGGTCACTCTCCGGCCAGAGCGTCCCCGCCAGCCAGAGCCGCTCCACAGGTTGACCCGCCCGCAGCACCAAAAGCGCCAGCAGGCTTTCTCCAGCACGCGAGCGCAGCCGTGGCGCGGGAGTTCCGTCCACTTCTAGTAAAAACGAGCCCAGCAACCCAAGACGTAGCACGTTGCCTCTTTCCCTCTTCGCGTCCTAAAATCCTGCCTTCCCGGCAACGGTACCGGCAACGGTAACAAGAGAGAATCTTTGTAGGGAGAAAAAGATGCGTAGATTTTTAGGGACTTTTCTAGCGTGCCTTGGGCTGGTGGCCGCCGTACAGGCACAGACTCAGGTGGGTATTGGCTACTATAATCGAGGGCTGAGCAGCTTTACCACGGGGGCGTTTGGCGGCATGGGCGGGTTTGTGGACACGGGCGATCTCACTGCGGGCTACTTGAACGGGAGCGATGCTCTGGGACGCAGTGGCAATGCGATCATCGTCACCCCTATCGCCGACCCGGTAGTTCGTTTCAACGAGTACGACACCCAGAATCTGACAACCGACTCGTTTGTCTCGGTAACCTTCCACACCCCCCAGTATCCCGATGGACATCCGCTCCGCTCGCAGCTCGGGTTTGTAGATGTCTCCTCACCCCTGGGTGTCCGAGGACGAGTGCACGATGACGGCCCCTTTGTCTACGAGTATTCCGATTTCCAGTTTTTAGGCTCTCCGATCTACAGCACCCTGCACTTCTATTCGTCATCAGGGGTTCCCACACTGGATCCTGGTGAGAGAGGAATCTTTGATTTCTATGTCGCCTACCCGGCCACGCAAGGGACAACAGCGTTCTACATGGACGTGGTTCCTAGCACGAGCAACAATGGTAGTGCTCCCAATAGCTCCGGCTATCGCTTTAACCCTAACAGCAATCCCGGCGGTGGGATCGTGGCTCTCGGTGGAGGTGGAGGGGCACCTGAGCCTGGGACACTGGCTTTGGGAACCCTGGGACTGCTTGGACTCGGACTCCTGCGTTACCGTCGGCGCACAGGGTAGGTCGCCATGGAGCAGAGCCCGCTCACCTTCCTCTTTACGGACATCGAGGGAAGCACCCCCCTCTGGGAGCGCTTCCCTGTGGCGATGCGAGGGGCTCTGGCTCAGCATGATGTGCTTCTTCATGAAGCAATCAGGAGCCAGGGGGGAACCGTTTTCAAGACTGTGGGGGATGCTTTCTGTGCCGTTTTTGACACCCCACAGAGAGCTTTGGAAGCTGCGCTGAGTGCGCAGTTTTCTCTCCTTAACGAGAACTGGGGTGAGGTTGGAGCGCTCAAAGTACGGATGGCTCTCTACGGAGGAGAGGCAGAGGAGCGGGGCGGCGATTACTTCGGCACCGTCCTTAACCGGATCGCCCGGCTTCAGGATGCGGGCCACGGAGGGCAGGTTCTCGTGCCTGCCTCACTTCAAGTACAACTGACAGAGGCTGCTGTCAAATGGGTGGATCGGGGGTTCCGCCGGCTCCGTGGAATCGAGGAGCCCGAACATATCTTCCAGGTCGTCGCCGACGGGCTTCCCGAGGTGTTTCCTCCGCTACGCACCCAGTCTGCGCACCCCCACAACCTCCCTTCGGAGATCACCTCGTTTGTGGGGCGCCGCACCGAAGTCAGTGCTCTGCGTCATCTTCTGGGTGAGCAAAGAGCCCGCTTGGTTACCCTGACGGGTCTAGGCGGTGGGGGCAAGTCGCGCCTCGCGCTCCACACTGCCAGTGACCTCCTCTGGCGCTACCCCGGAGGGATCTGGTACGTGGATGCGGTGCCCCTCTCACGCGCCGAGGAGTTCTCCGCCACATTGCTGCATGCCTGTGGGCTACTCGAAGAACCCAACAAAAAGCCGCTCCAGCAGCTCTGCGAGCACTTTAAGAGTACACCCGCTCTACTTCTTATTGATAGTGCGGAGCGTTTCGAGGAGATCGCCGACGAGCTTGCGATTCTCCTGAAGGGAACAGAGCAACTCCAGGTTCTAGCAACCTCGCGAACGCTCCTGTACTTGAGCATGGAGCACGAGTACCCTCTCAATCCCCTGAGTCTTCCTGAGTCCGTGGAACTCTTCTCAGAGCGCGCCCGACAGGCGCGTCCTCACTTCCCAGGCGAAGGCGAGAGCCCGGCCACTTTGGAGAAGCTCTGTCAGCAGCTCGAAGGCACCCCGCTTGCCATCGAGCTGGCGGCAGCTCAGACACGCTCTCTGACACTTCCTCAGATTCAAGAAGCCCTTCAACAGCGCTTTACGGTTCTCTCCAGTCGTATGCGGGATCTGCATCCCCGCCATCGCTCACTTCGGGCAACCATAGACTGGAGCTACCAGACCCTGACCGACGAAGAGCAGCGTCTCTTCCGAGGAATCTCTTGCTTTGCGGGAAGCTTTACCACGGACGCTGCACAAAAGGTCTGCGAGGTGCTCTGTCCTCCCACTGCAATCCCTGAGCTTCTGGCGACACTGCGGGATAAGAGCCTGCTTCGCCTCGAACTGGAGAGTGGCCGCTTCTCCCTCCCCGAGAGTGGCCGCTATCTCCTTCAGGACAGCCTGAGGGAGTACGGGGCCGAGGCACTGGAGCAAGAGGGAGCCGCCCCTTGGACACAGCTCCGTCGAAGACATGGCGAGTACTTCCAGGAGCTTGTGCAACAGAAGGCACAGGAGCTACGTGGTCCCCAGCAACGTGAGGCTCTCACCTCTCTGGAGCAGGATGCCGCTAATATCCGAGTCGCGCAGGAGCACTTTCAAAGCACGGGCCAGCTTCGTCAAGCAGGGCGGCTCGCAGTCGGCCTGGGGCGGTTTTGGGAGATTCGTGGGTGGCTTCGTGAGGGGCGGGAGCGCTTGCTACGGCTTCTCAGGCAGGAGCACGCTCTCTCCGATCCGCTACTGCTGACCGAACTCTTGCTCACGGCGGGACGCTTAGAGTGGAACGGTGCGAGCCCTGAGCTCGCGGTGCGCTACCTGGAGCGCTGCCTTGATCTCCAACCTAGGGCACAAATCGAGCGCACCGCACACACCGTTCTAGGAATGATCGCCTTCAGCCTGGGAGACCTGGTGGTCTCGGATCGTCACTATGAAGCCGCACTGGCGGTGCAGATAGACGGCGATGCGGTAGGCGAAGCGACACTAAAGGCAAACCTGGGAATTAATGCCCTGACCCGCGAGGAGTTTGCACGCGCTCTGCCCCTGTTTGAGGAGAGCCTGGTGTTCCGTCAAAAGATTGGCGACACGGTGCGTCAGGCACATGCTTGGAACTGTATTGGAGCTGCCGCTGCCGGGCTGGACGCACTGGAAAGAGCAACTGCTGCGTTCTCCCAGAGCCAGAGTCTCTACCAGTCTCTGGGGGATCTCGTGCACGCTGCCCATGCTCGTATCAACCTGGGGAATATTGCCGTCCGACAGGGGAATCCCGAAGCGGCTCTGCTCGCCTACGAAGCCGCTCTGCCCTCTTTGCGCGATACGGAGGACTGGCGCGGTATCGTCGTCTGTCGCCTCGGGCAACCAGTGCTTTGCTTGTTCTGGAGCACCTTGAACAGGCCGGTAGCGCCCTCCTAGAAGCACTGGTTCTGAGCCGACGGCAGCACTATAAAGAGAACCAGGCCAGTGTCTTAGAGCTTGCTGCGCTTCTGACGGAGAAGCAGGGGTTCCTTGACCGAGCCGACCAGGCACGTTTAGGAGCTGCCCAGCTTCGCGCGAGTCTGATTACGGGTTTGCCTTGCGATATCGGGCAACTCTTTACTGAGGTTGATCTTTGGCTTAACTCAGTGAGGTCATAACGCGAATCACTTCTGTCGTTCCTGCCAGGCCTTTAAGTAGCGGGCGGTTTTCTCGTTGTCTGCGTTCCAGCGGGGCTCGTTCTGGCTATCGGCGAGGGTGAGAATGCCCAGAGCGATTCCCTTGAGCACTTTGGCGGTGTTGGGATAGTCCACTTTCTCCCAGTGGTCGCCGACGCCGTGATAATCGGGGTAGACATAAGCGACACAGAGCGTGTGGGCGGGAACCCCTAGATCCGCAAGGGCTTGATTGTCCGAGCGGCCAAAGAACGCGTCGCTGTTTTTGGGGTGCTTGCTGATCTCCACACCCACCGCCTTGCCCGCTGATGCGAAGATCGGGCCTATGTCGGAGAAGTCAAAGCCCGTCATAGAGGCTGCGCTGATCCGTGGGCCTTCGCGGTCGTCGGTGCGGCCTATCTGCTCTAAGTTGATGTGCGCGATGGTCTGGTTGAGCGGAAAGACTGGGTTCTTGCCGTAGAAGCGCGAGCCCAAGAGGCCGCGCTCCTCACCAAAGAACGTCATAAAGACAATGCTGCGCTTGGGGCGCTTCTTGAGCGTGCTCAGCGCTGTTGCCAGCTCGATCACCCCGATGGTGCCGCTGCCGTCGTCGTTGGCCCCGTTGAAGATTTTATCGTCGCCGGGCATGTTGGGATTGGTTCCCAGATGATCGTAGTGCGCCGTGACAATAATATAGCTGTCTTTAAGCTTCGGATCGGAGCCGCGTAGCACACCAATCACATTGTGCACGGGCTGCTCGTCGTCGGAGCCGCGTGCTTTTAATGCCGTCGTTTGGAAATAACTCTCCCCAGCCTCTGTTTTAACACCGGGCTCCAGGCCCGCCTTGCGAAACTGTGCGGCAATGTACTCCGCAGCGATAGTCAGCCCGGGCGACGGTGTGGCTCTTCCCTCCAGCGCGTCCGAGGCCAGAAACGAAAGATTGCCTCTGAGTGAGTCCGGCGAGATGCGCTCCAGCGCGGCGCGGCGCTCCCCGTTGAGCTCGGGCTTCCAGACGGCGGGCTTTTGCGGTAGAGAGAGTGCGGCGAGAAAAATGAGGGCAGGGATCAGAGTCATGGCTCAGGGTTCGGCGGCGGCAAGCCAGATTCCTCTGACCACGCAACTTCCTCGGTTTTGTCCACGGTTATGTCCCCGATAGTGTGAGATAATCATGGCATGAAAAGACAGCTTCAACTTCAACAACTCCCGCGCGGCCTGAGCCAGCTTAAAATATACCTCTTGCAAAAGTCATGGCGGCGGCGGATCTTTCTCAATTTTATGAGTCACGTACTCATAGTTGTAGATGGCACAGATCAGATTGAAGCGCAAA
>NZ_JAYUPA010000216.1:0-5832 GCF_043760365.1 Armatimonas sp. | reverse complement strand
CGAGAGCGAGACGAGACTAAGACCCGCCAGACACCCGTCCGGCGGCTTTTTTTATCTGACGGATCGCGAGGGCTGCCGCAAATCCAGGCTCGGGAGTGAGGCGAACTATATCGTAGTGGACTGCAAGTTCGGGCTCCAGTGTTGGCCAGACCGTCCGTTTCAAGAGCGGCGACGAGAACCCACCGCCCTCCGCCTTGATCAACGCCTCCTTGGCGGTCCAGGCATCGAAGAAATCCTCGGTGGTCGTGATGGCCGCAAGCTCGGTGGCCGTAAAGACACTGCGTCCGAGCGTTTTGGGATCGATGTCCTGACGGATTTTTTCAATGTCCACGCCCTCGGCGCCCAGCGCAATCAGCGCCAGACCGGCGCTGTGAGAGACATTGAAGATCAGCTCACACTCGGGTTTTCCATAGGGGCCGTAGGTGAAGATAACTGCCTCAGGAGCAACTCCAAGCGCTTCTCCGAGCACAAGACGCAGGGCGCTCCGGCAGGCACGGTAGCGATGGCGATCACGTGCGAAGCGAAAACGGGCGGCGCGTTCTTCTTCGTCGAGGGAAAGACAGTCCAAAGGGATCGCGCTGTCTAGCTCTAGCTGCCAGACGGCGATCCCCTCGGGGGCCTTGAGACGGATCATGCCGCCTTGACGAGGCGTAGGGTGGGTGGGGCAAGCCGCTGTGTCAGCTCTTGGGCTAGTGTTCGCACAAAGGGCTCCTGAATCAGCAGGTGGTGGTCACCGGGCACATCGCAGAGCTCCAACTGAGGCAGAGCCTCTCCCCAGAAAAGCCCCTCGTCCCAGGGCGCACCGTGCTCAAGTGCCCGGAAGAGTGTCACCGGCGCTTCGTAGACTTCGGGGAAGTGTTCGTGGATCGCTTTCTCTTGCGCCTGGCGAACGCGCCCCAGTGCCTCCCAGAATGCCTTGTCGGGCTCTTCGGTTGCTACGGGCTTGAGCCGTCCCTGGACTTTCTTAAGCCGCCCTTTGAGATACTCACCCTGGCTTTTCGTGTCGAGCTTACGGAACATACTGAAGTGCGATGCAAGGCGCTGCGCCGTTGTCTCCGGGTTGGTGAACTCGGGGTGGAGGCGGTGGTACTCGGGAGCGTAGCTATCAAACATGCCAACAAACTCTACCACTTTTCCAGCGCTACGGAGCACCCGTGCGACTTCCAGCGCCACAATTCCTCCCGAGGAGAAGCCTGCAACACGGTAGGGGCCGTCTGGGAATTGCTTCTGAATCAGCGATGCGTAGTCCTGCGCCATCGCGAGAATCGAGTCGTGCGGCTCGGTCTCGCCGTCAATGCCCGCGGCTTCTAGTGCGAAAACGGGCTGCTCGTCCCCAAGATGCTTTGCCAGATCATGGTAGAGCACCACAATTCCCTGGACATGGTGGATCAGAAAAAGTGGAGCCCGGCTGCCGTTGGCTTGTATAGGAACCAGGGTTCCCCGAACCGAATCTCGAACCCATCCCCCGGCCCCTTCCCTCTCCGAAATAAGGGGAGTACTTGGGGTGAGGCGTGCGGCGATTCCACTGGGAGTGGGGGTTGCGAAGAGGGCGGAGAGGGGGAGGCGTTTGCCAAACTCCGCTTCGATGCGGGCGAAGAGCCGAATCGCCTTGAGGGAGTCGCCGCCCAGCGCGAAGAAGTCATCATCGGGGGCAACACTCTCCAAACCAAGAGCCTCCGCGAAGAGAGATTCCACAGAACCCACAGCCGCTTCCGACCCCACCCCGGCGCCGCTTGAACCCACCCCGGCGCCGCTCGTTCCTCGCAGCGCCGACCCTCCCTTTACCAATGAGGGTTGGGTGGATAGTTTTGTTTTATCTATTTTGCCGCTGGCGTTGAGCGGGAGCGCTGCGACAGAGACGATAACCGAGGGGATGAGGTAGGGCGGCAGCGAGAGCTGGAGGGCTTGCTTGAGGGCAACGGGTTCCGCTTCCCCCACGACATAGGCCACGAGTGAGCGATCTCCGTGCGTGTCTGTGGGGGCCAGCGCGGCGGCTTCGCGGACACCGGGGAGACGACAGAGCGCCGCTTCCAGCTCGCCGAGCTCGACACGATTCCCACGGATTTTCACTTGCTGATCGGCACGCCCAAAGAACTCAATGGTTCCGTCGGTGCGCCAGCGGGCAAGATCACCCGTTCGGTAGAGCCGCTCGCCTTGCACGACGACGAACTTCTCCGCCGTGCGCTCCGGATCGTTGTGATAGCCGAGGGCAAGCCCCTCACCGCCGGTGTAGAGCTCGCCAATAATGCCAATCGGGCATAGCTGACGTGCCGCATCCAAAATCCTGACACGGGTGCCCGTGATAGGCTTGCCAATGGGAATGCTCCCGCCCTTGGTATCCGCCTCCGTGATGGGATGGACGCACGTAAACGTCGTGTTCTCCGTCGGGCCGTAGCCGTTGAAGAAGCGCGTTTGGGGAAGCGCACGAAGTGCTTTGGCGAGCTGCGGTGCGCAGAGCACATCGCCGCCTGCCAGGAGCTGCTCAACTCCTGTAAAGTCCGAAAGTCCACTGTCTGCCAGGGCATGAAATAGCCCCGCCGTCAGCCAGAGCGTCGTCACAGTGTTTTCACGGACGCACTGCCCAAGCTCCGCAAGCGTCAGCGGGCCGTCTGGGGCAACCACGAGCTTGCCGCCGTTGAGGAGCGGCCCAAAGATCTCAAGAAGAGTCGCATCGAAGGCAAAGGCGGAGTGAAAGAGAAATGTCTGGTTGGCAAACTTGAGCCAGTCGGCGTCTTTCACCAGCCGTGCGATGGCCTTTTGTGCAATCCGCACCCCCTTCGGCTCGCCCGTCGAGCCTGACGTATACAGCAGCGCGGCTTGATCACGGACTCCCCCTCCTTGCCCCCGCCCGGCGGGGGTGATTCCTAGGGGAGTGATGGCTGCCACCGCTCCGCTGTTTTTTTGCAGCCACTCACGGCGCTCTTTGGGGTAGGCGGGATCAATCGGGACATAGAACGCCCCGGCGCTAAGAACGCCCAGGACGGCGGTGATTGTCTCCACGGAGCGCGAAAGCTCAATGGCAACTCCCTGGCCCGGCTCGACACCTGCCGCACGAAGCTGCGCGGCGAGTGTGTCGGCGCTGGCCTTGAGCTCCGCATAGGTGAGGGACTTTTTGCCGTCGGTTACGGCAAGGGCATCGGGCGTTTTTGTGACTTGCACGGCGAAGATCTCCGCCAGTGGCGCGAAGCTTCGTTCTATAGTGCCAATAGTGCCGCCGTCGCCCCAGGCTTGCAGTTGTTTCACGTCGCCGTGAGAGAGCAAGGGAAGCGTTGTTAGCTCGCTCTCGGGCTGGGCGAGGATGCCTTGGAGCAGTGTCTCAAAGTGCGCTAGCCAGCGTGTGATGGTCGCTTCTGTAAATAAGTCCGTGTTGTAGCTTGCCTCGACTTCGATAGTCTTGCCATCGTCCACAAGGTTAAAGCCCAGCTCAAACTGATAAGCAACACGTGGCGCCTTGCTCATGTGGCTGGTAAGGCCGACAAAGCCCAGATCGCCGCCGCCCGTGCGTTCCAGATTAAATGTGGTGGAGACGAGCGAGTTGCGGCTTGGGTCACGTTGTAAGTTCAGGGCACTGACCAGCGTCCCAAACGTGCAGTCGCGGTGGTCGAAGGCGTCGAGAATCTGTCGCTTGCGCTGGGCAAGGAGCTCGGTAAAACTCTTCCCTTCCGGCACACGAAGGGGGAGAGGCAGCAAATTAACCGCGTGGCCCATCACAGGCGCGTCAGTCTCAATGGTGGTCTGGCCCGCCGACGGTACACCCATCACCAGCTCGCTCTGCCCCGTCAAGCGGCGCAGAAGTGTCTCGTAGGCAGTGAAGAGCATCGCAAAGAGTGTCGTGCCTTGTTTGCCGGAGAACTTGCGCAGTGGCCCCACCAGGCTCTCGGGGAGAACGCGGTGGACGCGATCCCCACGGTAGGTAAAGACGGCGGGGCGTGCCTGATCCGTGGGAAGCGCGAGCGGTGGCACGGTGCTTTCCAGGTGCGCTTTCCACCAGGTTAGATCGTCGTTGTTTATGGGCTTCTGTGCAAACTCAGCAAAGTCGTAGGGCTGCGGAAGTATTTTTCCCGCCATGCCCTTCGCCAGCTCATCCAGTAATACTGCCCACGACCAGCCGTCGCAGACAATATGGTGCGCGGTGAGCAAGAAAACATGGCTACCTCTCCCCAACCCCTCTCCCGGCACCCAGAGGGTACCCGCATTCTTCGCTGGGAAAGGGGCTTTAGTTTCTCCCCCTTCCCCAATGAGGAACGACTGCCCGGGGGAGGGGGCAGGGGGGAGAGGTTGGGAGACGCGCACGAGCCGAGCCCGCAGAAGCGGCCCGTGCGCAAGATCAAAAGGGCGCGATGCCTCTTCCTTCTGGAGTGCGGCCACTCCTAGCTCGTCGGTCTCTGTGAGAGGAATATCCAGTGTGAGCGTGGGAGCGATTGTCTGGGTGGTGCCGTCTTCGCTAAATGTGGCGCGGAGGGCACCGTGGCGCTCGACAATGTTTTGCAGGCTCTGGGTGAGCTGGTTGGTATCGAGCGGGCCCTCAAAGTGGACACCGATGGACTCATTGTAAGACAGGGAGGCCGTCTCGCTCTCGTGGGCGGCCAGCCAGACCTCGCGCTGCTGGGGTGTGGTGGGCAGTGTCACGGGGGCAGGGGGCGTTAAGAATCCCCCCTCGGCCATCGCGGCACAGGACTGCTCAAAGGCCTCTAAAATAAAGTCAAGGTCAGTATCGGTGTGCTCCGTGGACAGAAACGAGGGGCGGTTCTCCCAGATATGCACATTGCGGAGCCGCAGGTGGTAGTGTAGCAAGCCCCCCGTTGTCGCACCGTGCGTATTGAGATAAAACATCGAGCGGAAGCGCTCCAGGGGGAAGGGGACGCCCCATTTTTTGAGCACCGCATCGAGGCGCACTCCGAACTGCTCGCCGCGTGCCGAGATGCGATCCGCAATCGTTGGGTCCGCATTCAGGCGATCCAGAACGGCGTTGGCAGCGGCCATGGCGATGGGATTACGGACAAAAGTCCCGGCAAAGAACGTCATTCCCACCGAGGGGAAGGAATCGTCGCCGTACTCCCACTGTCCTCCGTCAAACGCATCCAGAAACTTCGCTTTGCCGGTCAGCGCCCCCACGGGAATGCCTGCTCCGAGAATCTTTCCGAAGGTTTGCATGTCCGGTTCGATGTCATAGACACCCGCCGCGCCACGCCTGCCAAGCCGGAAGCCATTGACAATCTCATCAAAGACAAAGGCGATCTCGTGCTCGCTGGCAAGGGAGCGCAGTGTCTGTACAAACTCAATGGGGCGCAGCTCCGGATGGCGGCTCTGGATGGGCTCCACTAATATCGCGGCAATCTCCCCCGCACGCTGCCGAATCACCTGGAGCGCTTCGTCGCTGCCGTACTCCAGAATAATCGTCTCACTGACGGCGGAGTTCGGGATGCCGGGCGCAATGGGAAACGACTTACCGCGCCCGTTGCCGCGCACCAGAACTTCATCATGGACGCCATGATAGGCTCCCGAGAACATCACGATTTTGTCGCGGCCCGTTACGGTGCGTGCGGCTCGGACAGCAGCCATGACGGCCTCGGAGCCCGTGTTGCAAAAAATCGCTCGCTCCGCCCCGACATACGCGCAGAGCTTTTCCGCCACCGGCCCGGCCAGCGGCGACTGTGGCCCGACTTCGATTCCGAGCTCAAGCTGTTTTTTGACGGCCTCAATCAAAAAATCGGGCCCGTGTCCAAAAAAGTTCAGCCCAAATCCCATTGTCATATCAACGTATTTATTACCGTCAATGTCAATGATCTGGCTGCCCTTAGAACTCTCGGCGACGATTGGGTAGACGAGATC
>NZ_JAYUPA010000215.1:0-2088 GCF_043760365.1 Armatimonas sp. | reverse complement strand
CCTCCCACCGCCATCACCGAGATCATCGGGGTCGTGAAAGCCTACACCAGCCGTGTCGGGGCAGGAACAGTTCCCACGGAGCTTCTCGATGCGCGCGGCGAGCGCATCCGCGAGCGGGGCCGTGAGTACGGCACCACAACGGGCCGCCCGCGCCGAATCGGCTGGCTCGATGGCTTTGCGCTTCAGTATGCGGCGCGGGTCAATGGCCTTACGGGAATCTGTGTGGGCCACTTAGACGTGCTCGCGGGCTTTCCTACCATCAATGTCTGTGTCGGTTACACCAAAGACGGCGTCCTCTTAAAGCACTTTCCCGCAGGCGATGTCTGCCTGCTCGATGGCTGTGAGCCCGTTTATGAGGCGCTTCCCGGCTGGCCCGAGGACTCGATTGAGAATGTCACGCGCTTTGACGAGCTTCCCCAAAACGCCCAGGACTACGTCCGTTTCGTCGAGAAGCTCGCCGGAGTGCCTGCTCGGTTTGTCTCCATCGGCCCACGCCGCGACCAGACCCTTGTGGCCCCTGGAATGCCCGCTCCCGCCGCGCTTTTCGCGACTGAACTTGCACGCAGATGACCTGGGAGGAGCACCGCAGCGCAGCGGAAGAGTTTGCCCTGATCGAGCTGTGGGAGCAGGCGGCGGCCCACTACGTGCATGCGGCGGCGCTCTTGATGCAGTCAAAGCGCCTCGAAGACACGCCCGAAATCACGTACTTACAGCTCCGGGCCGGGCAAGCCTTTTTAGAGCAAGAAGATCCCACCGCCGCCGAGCCGATCTTGGGCAATGCGCTCAAGCTCGCGACACTCATTGAGTACGCAGAGCTCCTCCCCGAGATTCAGAGTGCACTGGGCGAGGCCCACGCCACGCAGGGCAACCACTTGGCCGCGATCCCGTGCTTTGAGGCAGCGCTAGGAAAGACACTCGACCCCGAGCTGTATCTCCACCTCACCCTCTCGCAGCTTGCTCTAGGGCAAGAGCCCGAGGGGCTCAAGAGCCTGGAACGCGCCTGTAAGATCCACTACCGCGCCAAGAATTTAGAGGGCATGGTGACCTGTGTCTCCCGCGCCGCCGCCGTCTCGGAGGATGCGGGGTATAAAAAACTGGCCCGCAGTCTCTACAAAAAAGCACTTCAGCTCGTCGAAATCTGGCCCCAGTGCGATCCCGCTCACCAGGCCGAACTCCAAGCGCGCTACGACACCCTATCCGCCCCGTAAACGAGGCATTAGGCAGTCTGCCGCTGCCAGAGTTCCCAGGCTTCAGGTGTCACAATAGTGTGTGGCGGATTGGAGGGCATGTACTGCGGAGCGAGCTGCTCACAGAGCGCTGCGTACCGGTCAAGAGTGAGTAGGAACGGCTCCCAAACAAGCCCGTTTCCTATAGGAAGGGGGGCCAAAGTCATACTCTGGCCCCCCTTCCTCTCGCTGCAATATCACATTCAGAATCTCCACAGGAGGAAGAAGTGTGTAAAAATCAGAGGGAAAGAGAAGGCGTATAAAGTCAGTCAGAGGACATTCCCAGGTTCGGGGCTTCCGACCTTCCCGAAACTCATAGACAAAAACACGAGGTAACATCTACTCAGCCAGAAGCCCATCCCAGCGACTCACATCAAAAATACGATATCGGACTATCCAGCCAGCCCGGTGAAATCTTTCTCGGAGAGACCTTTGAGCTCGCCCGTACTGTCTCCGAAGCGCTCGGTGGGGATACCCATGCGGCGCAGCAGTGCCAGGTGAAGATTACACAATGGCGTGTTCTTGGCGTAGGTGAGGTGCCGCCCCGTGGAGAGTGTCCCGCCACCCTGTCCGCCCAGGACAATCGGCAGGTTGTAGGG
The DNA here is from genome assembly GCF_043760365.1 of Armatimonas sp. Classification (GTDB taxonomy): domain Bacteria; phylum Armatimonadota; class Armatimonadia; order Armatimonadales; family Armatimonadaceae; genus Armatimonas. The sequence continues at coordinate 263 of NZ_JAYUPA010000215.1, read as the reverse complement.
GCTATGTGCATTGCCGTCTTTGATGCCACTGCCAAAGAGAATCATTGAGTTATCGAGCAGTGTCCCCTCACCGTCCTTGATGCCCTTCAGGCGCTGAAGCATGTACGAGTACTGCGCCAAGTGCCACGCTCCGATCTTTTTATACGGATCGAGCTTCTCGGCCTTGCCTTCGTGGTGGCTGTACTCGTGGTGGCCGCCGCTCACGCCGGGCAGGAAACCGAAGTTGCGCCCGGAGACCTCGTTGCCAAAGAGAAAGGTCGAGA
>NZ_JAYUPA010000214.1:0-5841 GCF_043760365.1 Armatimonas sp. | reverse complement strand
TCGGTGTAGCTAGTGAAATAGGCAAATGTCGTGGTCAACATAGCGTTTTAATTCTTCTCCTTAAGCGCTTTTCGCCTCAGCGTCTGCGCCGGTAACTTCTTTTGCGTCGGTAACGTGGGTTGTGGTCTCCGCCTCTAATACCGTCGCCACTTCGGTGTGCGTTACCGCTGCTTCCTCAGAAGGTGCGGTCGCTGCTTCCTCAGGGGTGGCAGAAAGCTCGGGTAGGGGGGAGCTATCGGGATCTGTCGCTACAGCAACCTCTGTTGTCACCGTCGGGGCGGCTTCAATAGCATGGTGCTCCGATTCTACAGCGTGGTGCTCCGACGCGATAGGCAGTCCGTATTGATCCAGAGATGCGTGGCCCTCCAGAGACTCATGGTTGTACGTCGTGCTGACGGGTGGTGTGTACTCATAAGTGGGTGGCTCGTAGCGATCATAGCTTGGATGATCGTCTAAGTCGAACGCTGACTGCACCTCGTTGGACATCTTCTTGAGGTCGCGCAACGCTCCCCCGATCTGTCGTCCCAACTCAGGCACTTTTTGTGGTCCAAATATAAGCAAAGCTATCACCAAGATGATGACAATCTGTTGCATTCCCAAATAAGCAATCGTATACATGATCCGCCTCTACGAACTCCCATTATATCGCAGCAAAAAAGCGCCTCTAAAAAACGAGCTAGGTCTTCGGCCAGCGGATCGAGGCGATCGTCTCTTCACCGTCGCGGATCAGCGTGAACTGTCCCTGGAGATCGCCGCGCACGAGGCTCTGAATAATCTGGAGGCCCAGATCGTGGTGCTTATCGGGGTTGAAATCCGGGCGCGGGGAGTCGCCAGTGTTGCGCACTTCGAGTAGCCAGTCGTTAGGCTTTTCCATAAGGCGCACAAGAATCGTGCCCTCATCGGCCTGCTTGAAGCCATGCTCCACCGCGTTTTGTACCATCTCGTTGAGAATGAGTGCGACGGAGTTTGCCTGATGACTGGAGAGACGCAGCTCGGGGCCCTCCACACGAAACTCAATGTGCTTGTTGGGCAGCGTGAGGCTCTGCTTGGTAGCCTGGACGATCTGTTCGGCGACTCTGCGGATTGAGATCGTGTCTAGGTCCTCGCGGGAGAGTAGCTCATGCACGGCGGCGACGGCCATCACGCGGCCAATGGACTCCTCCAGAACTTCCGTGGCGGGCCGATCTCCCGCGTAGTGTTTTTGCAGGCGCAGGAGGCTGGCGATCTGCTGAAGATTATTTTTTACCCGGTGGTGCATCTCCTGTAAGAGGGCGCCTTTTACCATTAGCTTGGCGTTCTCAATTGCCACCGCGACTTGGTTGCCCAGAGTAGAGAGAACGGCCAGCTCGCTCTCTGTAAACTCATGGGGGCGGTCCGTGTAACAATTAAGTACCCCAATGACCCGGTCACGCACTTTTAGCGGGACGCAAGCGAGGCTGGTAAGGTTCTGCTCACGGGCGATATCACCGAACTTGTAATCTGGAGACTTCTTGACATCCAGCACGGTGACCACTTTGCCCGTCTCCGCCGCTTTTCCCGCCAGCCCTTCTCCAATGTGCAGGGGCGGACGGCGAGCGTAGTCCTTGGACGCGGCATGGACGGCCTTGACCACGAGCTGCTGCTTTTCCTCATCCACAAGGCGTAGGGCGACAATTTTAAAGTTCAGTGTCTGCGCCGTGGCAGCGACGGCCAGCTGAAGAATTTCCTCGAGATAGAGATTGGACGTGATGGTACGGGAGACCTCGGCCACGGTTGAGAGGTGGGCAGCGCTCTTCTCGGCATTGCGGACTTTTCGGGAGGCATGGATCGAGCCTGCGACCTGTGAGGCGATGGCGGAGAGGAGCTGCACCTGGGTCTTGGTGTAGGTGTGAGGAGCTTTCGTACGAACATTAACCACCCCAATGCACTCGCCGCGCCAGATCAAGGGAACGGAGAGAATACTCTGGTAGAGATCCTCGTTGAGATCGGGGAGGAACTTGAAGCGCTCATCACTCCAGGCTTCGGAGGCGAGGGCCACATGCTTTTTCTCGCGGGCGACCCAGCCCGTAATCCCCTCTCCCACCTTCAGGCGTAGCTTCCCGATCATAGGTTTGATGGGTTCATCGGTGGTGGCGCGTAGGACGAGGGTATCGCCGGACTCATTAAAAAGATAGACCAGCGCCGACTCGGTGTCGGTGACCTCCAGGGCGATCTCCGCGATCAGAGGGAGGATGTCGTCGGTCGTGACCACCTGTCCGGTGGCCTCGGAGATCCGGCGGAGGGCTGCTGCCTCCGAAGCGCGCGCATCGAGCGCCTCTTCAAGCTGACGAATCCGTTGGCGGGCATCTGCCAGCTCGTGCTCTCGTCGCTCCAGGAGCCGTGTCAGCTCCTCCACCGTTTGTTTAATCACACTCAGACCGAGTTCGCGATAATGATCGCCTCGGCGATCTCGCGCATAGACTTGCGGGTGTTCATGCTCTGAACCTGGATACGGCGGAAGGCATCTTGCTCCTTCAGCCCGTAGAGATCCATCAGGATTCCCTTAGCGCGGTCAACCGCTTTTCGGGTTTCCAGCTTGTTCTCCAGATCCGCCACTTCCTTTTCGATCTCCAGAAGCTCCTCGAAACGGGAGATGGCGATCTCGATGGCGGGCATGAGGTCCGCCTCCTTGAAGGGCTTTATTAGATAGGCAAAGACCCCCGCATCCTTGGCACGCTCTACCAGCTCGCGATCCGAGTAGGCAGTGAGTAACAGGACCGGAGCCACTCCCTCGGTCGAGATGATCTTTGCAGCATCAATCCCGTCCATTTGGGGCATTTTCACATCGAGAATCACGACATCCGGTTTGAGCTCGCGGGTGACTTCGATCGCTTGACGACCGTCTCCAGCTTCCCCCGCCACGATATGGCCCATGTTCTCCAGCGTTCGCCGGAGGTCCATTCGGATGATCGGTTCATCGTCTGCGATAACAATTCGCAGTGGTTCCACTTATTCAAAACTCCTTAATTGTGTCATCGGTAGAGAGGCAAAACTTCCTCCGTAGACACGCAACAACTTTAGATTGTATACTAAATTCCTCATCCTTGCCAACTGAAGAACCGATGAACAGGTACCAATGACAGCCTTACCCTCCTCTATGGACACCCTACCACGCCGTACTCAAGCGCTCGGCGCACTGGGGGGCGGTGCACTAGCGGCATTTTGTCTGACCCTAGTCAACCGCTACACAGGCGCCTACACCAACCTCCCTGCTGCCCGATCCGTTCCCAGTCATTTTCTCTCCCTAGTCTATCTGGCAGCGCTTCTGGCCGCCCTGCTGCTCCTGGCGCGGGGCGCGGCGCAGCTAAAACAGAGCACGCCGTTTCTCTTGCTGGTGGGCCTGGCCTGTGCTCTGCCCATGGGCGGTGTCCTGCTGGCCAACCACTGGCACTTTCCCTCGTCGCTCGGCCTGAGCCTGACGGCTAACAATCTTTTTTTACCGATTGGTGCGGTGCTGGTGGGCTCCGCCGTGGGGCGCATCATCAAGCATCCCAACACGCTGCTCGCGGCCTCGGGCTTTGCTATCTTTTTTGATTTAGTGGTCGTGGGCATGGGGACGGTCGCTCAGGTACTCAAGTCCAACTCCAATATTATCTCGGCGGTCTCGGTGGGGGCGGGGGGGAATGTGCCTGTGCCCCCTTGGGCGAAGTCTGTTCCCCTTGTTTCCGCAGTGACTATTGGCCCCGCCGATGTACTCTTTCTTGCGATGTTTTTGGCGTCGGTTGCGCAGCTTCCTCGATTCAAGCCGGAGTGGGCGCTTTCCTTGGGGCGCACCGTTCGCTGGATGTACGCACTGCTTCTGGCCGCACTGGTGCTGGTGGAGACGACCGGCTTGCCGGTGCCCGCGCTGGTGCCGATGGGCCTCGCGGTGCTGATCGCCAACGTCCGCCACGGAGCGTTCACCAAGCAGGAGAAGCGCGATCTCTGGATCGGGGCGGTGTTTGCGATTCTATGCTCCTTTGGGATTGTTGCTTACGGAAAGTTTTTTGCCGCAAAGACTGCCCAGGCTACTCCCCATGGCCGTGTCCCCAAGTGGGGCTGGCAGACAGGAATCGTCCGCGAGACCGGCGAGCGTTTCGTGGCGGCGGTACTCCCGGAGATGCCTATTGAGAAGGCGGGGATCAAGCCCGGTGATGTGATTGAGAGTCTCAATGGCATCAAGACTTCAACGCTTCAGCGAGACGAAGACATTCTCAAGGTGCTGGATGCCGCGGAGACAACGGGGCTGACGATCCGGCTGCGCCGCCTTGGGGAGAAGAAACCGCTGGACATTAAAGTGACACTCCCATGACCAGTCTCCAGCTCGGCCTGGTTTTTGTGGCGTCGTTTGTGGCGGGGGGGGTGAACTCCGTGGCGGGCGGCGGGACACTGCTGACGTTTCCCGTGCTTCTGTCCGGGGGGCTAGACTCTATTGCCGCCAATGCCACCAACTCCGCCGGGCTGGCTCCGGGCGCGCTGACGTCGTTTTTGGGCTACCGAAAAGAGCTGGCGAACTTGCGTCATCTCATGCTCCCCCTGGCGCTGCTCGCGCTGGTCGGGGCAACTGTCGGGGCATTCTTGCTTCTTGCCACCCCGACGCGCCTCTTTGATCGCCTGATCCCGTTTCTGATTCTTGCCGCGACACTGCTCTTTGCTTTTCAAGACAAGCTCAAAAAACTCGGGAAAGCCCCCACAGAGGGCGCACTGGAGCACATCACACCGGGAATTGCGGCCTACTTACTTTGTGTGGCGGTCTACGGTGGCTACTTTGGGGCAGGGATCGGAATTCTGACGCTGGCTGCGCTGGGTATGCTCGGGATGACCGATATCCATAAAATGAACGGCCTCAAGACGGTCTTCACGGGAGGGCTGAATGTGGTCGCCTCCGTGGTGCTGCTACTTAATGGCAAGGTGGATCTAAAGATCGCCGCCCTGATGACGGTCGGGGCGATGCTGGGCGGCTGGCTGGGGGTTGGGGGAGCGCGCAGGCTCGGCGCGAGCAATGTCCGCAAGCTCGTGATCCTGATAGGAATCGTGCTCTCGGTGCAGACACTGCTCCGCTACTGGGTTCTATAACCGGGGGAGCCGCACGACCTCACCTGTTGCCGCCGATTTCAGCGCGGCATCAATCACCTGCATCCCGGCGCGGGAGTCCGCGAGGGGAACGGCGATAGGCGCGTTTCCGGCAAGATGCTCGGCGACATTCTCGTAGAAGCTGCGCCAGTGGCCTGGAAGTGTGGTGATCTTGCGCTCGTTCTTGCCATCGTGGAGGAGACCGTAGTTCTCAGGCGGCTCCACAGCGCTGTCTATATCTCCGGCGATCATGGCTTTCTCCTGCGGGTCCAGGCCGTACTTCACAAAAGTGGCGCGGCTGCCATGCACGCGAAAACGTGGCTTGGAGATCGCACTCATCCCCGAGAGGTCCGCGATTCCGGTGGCTCCGTTGGCAAACGTAATGACAATCAGCGCCTCGGAGTCAATATCGCTGGCATCGTAGTCGCGGCGCAGGCGGCAGTACACACTCTCGGCGGGGGAGTTTTGCAGTGTGAGCAACTGATCCACGAGATGCGCTCCCAGATCGAAGAAACGCCCCCCACCCATCGCCGCCGCGCCGCGCCAGCCGCCCCACGCCCCGAAGCCCTGCCAGGCCAGCTCCATCCAGCGCACACTGCCCAGCTCGCCGCTCTGCATGAGGTGCTTGACTGTTAAGTAGTCGCCGTCCCAGCGTCGGTTCTGAAAGACTGTGAGCAGCTTCTTGTTACGCTCAGCGGCGGCGAGCATCGTGTCGCACTCGTCCAGCGAGAGGCACATGATCTTGTCGGTCACCACGTGCTTGCCCGCATC
>NZ_JAYUPA010000213.1:0-5842 GCF_043760365.1 Armatimonas sp. | reverse complement strand
GACCGCCTGCAATAAACCCGGAGATTCCTGTAATTAAAATATTCATAGAGGCTTTTTCACGAATCCCCTTCGATGGCCTGAAAGGCCATCTCTGGGCCGCGCTCCGCGCGAAGCGGGCCGAGCCCGCAGAGCGGGAGACATTTGACGCGGCCTCGGGCCGCTTGGCGAAGCCGCTGAGACGGGGCCTTTCAGGCCTCGGCAAACCATTCGTGAAAAAGCCTCCATAGACAAAAAAACAGCCCGCTCGCGCGGGCTGCTCTCGTTCTTTGAGTTTAGAGTCCCCGGTAGGTCAGACCAACTGTATCCATTCGCTGTGCCTGCCCCGTGGAGAAGCGGTACATGTAGGCATCATCGGTGTAGTCCATATAGTTTTCCGTTGGATCGTTACCAGGAAACTGAACTCCCGTACAAGAATTACGTACGGCTGTCGGTACTCCATAAAAAGGTCCCGACTCCGCGGGGGTGTCACTCACCACATCGTTAGCGGTGGTACAGCCGCCCTGGAAGGTGTGCCAGAGCCCCATCCAGTGACCTACTTCATGGGTTGCGGTATCACCTAGGTTGTACGGAGCCGCCGTGCCGCCTGGGAAGGTGTCCTTCAGGAGCATGATTCCATCTGCCTTGGGGTACGCTGCATGATCCCAGGGGAACCGTGCGATACCAAGAAGCCCACCGCCGAGGTTAAGCGAGTAGATATTGAGTGTCTCTTCGCCCCCTACTCTGAGCGCAGTCTTCATCGCATTTTCTTCCGTACTAGGTGCTGGATACCCCGGGGTCAGGCCATACCATGCACTATTGTTGGTCCGAGTAACTCCCTTGAGCACAAACTGATAAATTGTCTTGGCGGGTTTGATAGGAGCCTTCCCATTAGTAAGTGTCTCGGTTCCTCCGTAGGACTTGTTCAAGAAAGCAATCTGGTTGTTGATTTGTGTATTTGTCACGTCCCCAACACCACTATCATCTCGGATGATATGAACATAGACAGAGATATTGATAACCCCTGTACGCCCTTTCCCTCCCATCGCCCGTATCTCACCGCCGGTCGTACTCAGGCGCGCCTGGATCGCAGCCATCTCTTTTGCACTTGGATTCTCGGTTCCGCAACGGTTGCCCGATGCGATAAACGATGCCTGGCTCGGATACGCGATCCCACCAATCACAAAAGGCTTCTGGACACGCGGGGCGCCCTTTGCAACGGTCACGGCTCCGAGCACAACGCCGGCAATACCCAGCCCAAGCAGGCCAAACCCAGCGTTTTTATTCATTCTGTTTTTCATTTTTTACTCCTACTAAAGATCCAATAGTCTCTTAGAGAACCACAACATCCACTTCATTGTTGAAGCGCTTTGTTGCGCCGGTTGTCGTTGTGTAGCTGCCACTCACACGCAGCTTCAGATTCGGCAAGAGTTTCTGCCGTCCAAACAGCAGTATCGCCGTTTGTAAGCCATTCGCATCAATCGTGGGCACACTGAGCGGCAGGCGAGTGAGAGTATAGGAAGCGCTGAGAACAGCGGTCTCGATCTTCACATTGCTCGCTGGAGTTCCGCCCTCGTTGAGCACGGTGATCTCACAGCGCCACGGAGACTGGTTACGGTTCAGAACCGTCGCCGCCGAAACCCGAACTTCCACCTCATTAACGGGTAGAGTCTTGAAAGTACCCACTTTCAACTGGTAGACCGCTCCAGAGTCGGAGGACGAAGTCACTACGTAGAGATACTGTGTTGCGGGCGTTAGACCGGTAAAAAGAACATCGGCCAGCGTATCGGGGAAGTCCGTCTGCCAGAAATAGTCTTCGGAACCGTCCTCCGTATAGACTTCAATCGTCGAGTTGGCAGGGAAGTTCGTCAGCCAGTTAAAGCGTACCGTGGCCTGCTTCAGCTCAGAAAGTTGAAATCCCTGGAGGAAGTTCACCAGGGAGTCGGCAGCGCGATCCGTCCTCAAAATGCCCGCGCCGCTCTGGATATCCACACCGGTGGCGTGAATGTCCTGAGCCGTTCCCAGGAGTGTCTGGCGCAGCTCGCTACGGGAGAGAATCGGGCCGAAGACAAAGCTATAGCTATCTGCTGTGAAAGTCTCCCGAATCAGCGACGAGACCTGCGCTGCGATTGCCGCAGCGTGCGCCGCCGCCGCAGACGTGCCACGGAAGGGCTGGAAGCCCGGCACGGAGGTGAAGACATTCTCCGCCGCAACCGCATCCACCCGCAGGGCGTAGGTCACGTAGGAGGAGTTGGCATAGAGCGGCTCAACCCCGGGGAAAATCGTGGAGCCATCCGGATTCAGGAAGACATCACGGTTACCCGTCATACTACTACTATTGGCCGTCAGCGCCGAACCAAAAGCACCGAAGTTAAAGGGAAAGGCCGCCAGCGCACTGGTCGAGCCAATCATGTATGCCTCATCCCCCACCGTTCCATAGGGTGCCAAACTCGCGATCTCTACTTGTTGCTGAAGAATTCCCTGACCACCTTCGAGGCGCAGATGCAATGCACGGGCAGCGGCGCTACTTGCTTTAACAATACGCAAGCTCTCCCCAGAGTTAACACCAACCTCCTCCATCGGGTCTTGGATGCCATCCTGGAAACCCGTACTAGCCGCAACAATCGTATTGCCCGAGGTGGTGATCAGATCGTAGTCATTGGCAGAGGCTCCGGCGGGATCGCTCCAGAACAGGCGCGCATAGCCATTGCCGAAGGCTCGGTTGGTCGTAGTGGAATTAGGGAAAAGATGAATCTGTCCTGTAAAAGTAAGCGTGCCATCCGCAGAGGAGTAGGTAACATTTCCCCCATTGACAAAGTCTCCTTTCCAGACACTTGCGACCGTCTGGGTCTCGGGAATGGCGGCAAACACCTCACTTCCGGCAGCGAGCGCATTAGTCATGGCTTGCTCGATCGGAGAGATCTGGAAGACGCTCGATGCCCCGTAGACGATATCGGTGACGAGATACTTCACGCCCCAGTTCTGCACCATCTCGTCTATGACGGACGCCATCTGATCCTGACTAATGATCCCGCTTCCAAAGTACAGCTCGGCATCGGGGGCGAGGTCGTGGATGATTTCCATCATCGCTGTTCCCTCACCGGAGAGCCCACGCTGATCAAAGACCACGTTAACGGGATTTGGGAGATCAAACGTGGACTGCGACTGCTCCATAAAATCGTTGCTGTCGCTGAGCACCCCAACGGAGATTCCTTGACCGCTGGCTCCGTACTGCTCACGCACAAAGGCGGAGCCGTGGGTGACATCGCCCTCGGTGATATACGTTCCCTTGAGCGTCCGAGGAAGCTGCACAGGCTTGATGCTTCGGATATCGGTGCGTTGAGCGAGTAGCTCCAGCCAGCCCAGGCCCAACCAGGCATGCATATCGCCGGTCTTGGCATAGACCCCGGTGACTGTGCCACCCGCACCCTTCACGGCGCTCAGTAAATTAGGCGTAATAGTGCCACGGATATGGACATGCACACGCCCTGCCATGTCGCGCGGGAGCGTGGCGCGCAGGGTGGGAATGCCAGGAACTGCGGGCAGCCCCTTCTCGATACGCCCCACATAAATCAGTTCGGAGCCCAGCTTTCGTTGCGCCGGAGTACGGCTCATCTTGTCACGCCCCAGTGCGGCAAGCTGCTGCTTAAGCGGTTCCGAGAGCGGTTCTTCAGGAACGCCCGCGCCTGGTTTCGGGAGTTGTACGCTCTGTCCCCAAGCCTGTGGAATGCTTCCCAAAGCAACTAAAGTAAGAGCTAGCATCTTTGGAATGCTGAAACAGTTATTCAATCCTCTTCGCATCATCTACAAATTCCTCCTATAACCCCGCTATTGTACCAAAAAAGGCCGTGTCAAGAGACACGACCTTTTTTATTTCACGAAGACTCACCCTGCTTTTTACGGCAAGCGGGTCCTCACCGAGAAGTTTGCACTTCCTTGCACTGGCCCAGAGTTATCCGGGTTCTGAGTAATAAACAGGGTATTCAGAGTGAACTGAGCCGCGGTTCCCGCAAGTCCGGCGCTTCCTGGATACCGCAACGTCACCGATTTAGATGTCCCCGGCGCAATGGATTTAAGTACAACGGGTGTGGTTGGTAGACCCGTCGCCGAAGTGGCGTTGATCTTGCTATCCATGATACGCACGTTCTCCGCCAGACCGGTCGGATTGCCCAACGCATCCAGTAGCTCGTTTTTCACCGTAACCACCGCGATCAGCTCGTTGCCTGTCCGGCTCAGAGTGAAGGAAAGCTTCAGGTTCGGAAGACTGGTCTGAGCAACGATGTTATCGGTCGAGATGCGATAGATTCCTCGGCCATAGGTCGCCACGGTCAGGAACTTGGTCGCTCGAACATGTGCAATATCAACACAGGGCACACTCGGCAGTTTGAGCGGGATGGTGGCATCCTGCCAGGTAGATCCCTGATTTGTCGTCACAAAGACTCCAATATCAGTCGCGATATACCAAGTGTTCACCGGGTCATCCGAATCGCGGACGATCTTATTAACCGGCACATCCGGCAGGCGGGTGTAGAAGTTAGGATCGGCGGGATTGGTTACCACACCGTTCTGATCCGTGAAGATGATAGACGAGCCCCGGGTGTTCTGGCAGCGATAGACATGCCCACCACCGGCCCCAGAAACCGTCACTAGGATATCTTCCGTACGCGATCCCAGGCCCGGGGGATTTCCCTCGTTCACCGAGATCGAGGTTACAGGACGATCGGGCAGGCTGTTGGCATTGCCGTCCTGATCCAGGCGAGTCCACGTGGCGATAATCGGCAACGGAACCTGTGCTTGATCCAACTGACGTGCATTGTCTGTCATCCAGATCTCACCCGTCGAGGACCCCACATAGATCCGCTGTCCGGGCCCGGCAGGGCTTGAGGTCACCGCGATAGCGGTGATCACGCCGCCCACCGCGTTGTCTCCAACACGTCGCCACCAGCCCTTGACACCCGTCGGCAGGGTTGCCGGATCGGTCGTCGGCTCCGCAGCGCCTGGTGGATCGAAGCGCCAAAGTCGGTTGGTTCCCGTGTAGATTGTCGTCGAGTTGGCCGAGACCGTATCCATAGCAATCTTCGGAGCAAACGCCTTGGTCTCCGCCGCCCAGTTCGTCGCTGGGGTTCCCGTCGTGGTGTCACGGAAGGGATAGGGATAGATGGGGCCATTGGCTCCCGGACGAGACTGATCGGGCGAGATATCTGTCGCAGAAGTCCAGCCGTTGGTGGTGAAGAAGAGCCGCTGCCCCCCGTCCCAGCCGGTTCCGCCACCCAGGTTGTTGTTGCTGCCCGCCATCATCCAGGCGTACTCAACACCACCATTACCCGAGGTCGCGATATTACTGATATAGGGACCAACCGAAAACGGTGCAAACGGGTTTGCATAGTTCGGTACGGTGATGGAGACACCGCGCCAAGTCCCATTAAAGTTGCGAACCAGACCCAGGCCATTGGTTCCGATAATCGCCTGGTCTTTGTTACTCGGATGGAATGCCACTCCGTTGATCTGAGTCACGATCAGGTTACCGTCGCCGGTGGTGCTCGCCGGTCCCGCGTTGAGATTTGTCGTGTAGAGCCAAGAGAAGGTCAGGGCAGGATTGTCCTGATTAAAGGACGAGGCATAGACCCCACCATCGTTTGCGATAAGCGTGTTCTCGGGAGAGAAAGGATCATACTGAATATCACGCTGCCACGGTGCGATCTGTGCAGCATTGGTAAACGCCCCCGCAATATCACGCCAGAGGTTCGCCTGACCCAAGAGTGTAATAGTGATCGCGCGGGCTCCGCCCAGAGAGACCGAGAGACTTCGGTTCCCCCCGTAGACACCATCAATCGCGAGCGTACTGATGACACTGGTCACAGGATCT
>NZ_JAYUPA010000212.1:0-2091 GCF_043760365.1 Armatimonas sp. | reverse complement strand
CGGATAAGTACCCCGAGTACTACCGTCCCTAAGCTGTAGAATAGTGGTGATGATTCCCCAAGTTGCTGTTCCTGCGGCGCAGACTGCGCTGCCCTTTCCTCACCTACCTGCCGTCTTGCTCGATGAGCCCAACACGGGCTACGGACTGGCGCAGGCACTCTGCAGGGAGCAGAAAGCGCAGGGGCGACTGCTCTGGGTGGATGCGACCGCCAATATAGACCGGGTGAACACGGCATCAAAGATTCAGGCACTCGTTGCCAAGATCAAGAGTGTGGGCTTTAACACCGTGGTCTTTGATGTCAAGCCGATCCTAGGGGAGACGCTCTACCCGAGCAAGTTTGCTCCCAAGCTCACCGAGTGGGTGCGGCCCTGGGCGACCTACAAGCTGCCCGCTGACTTTGATCCCCTCAAAGTCATGAGTGCGGAGTGTCGCAAGCAAGGCCTCAGCCTGATTATCGCCTTCAATGCGTTTTCCGAGGGGCACCGGGAGTTTCCCAAGAAGGGCCTCGCGGTTGAGAAGCCGCAGTGGCAGACCGTGCTCTATGAAAACACGGTTGCTGTTGAGGGGAACACGCTGGGCGAGTCGCTCCAAATGCTCACCGAGACGAGCAAGCTACCCAAACTCACGGCGGAGAGTTTTTCGGTCGCGCTCGACAAAGACGGCAAGCTCGTGGCGCTCTTTGAGGGCGCTTCCCTGGCGGCACTTGCCCCGAAACCCAGCGAGGGGGGGGCGTTTTTAGCGGCGGTTGGCGGCAAAGAGGCGGCGTGGTTGCGGGCTAAGAAGCTAGGGGAGACCCTGGCCCCAACAATTACGCCGCGTTTCGTCAAGCTCGGAGAGATGCCCCAGCGCCAGGTGCCGCTGATGACCAATCCGCACCATCCCGACGTCCGGCAGCGCCTGCTTGAGATTCTCGCGGAAGTGGCGCGGGGCTACGATATAGACGGCGTGATCTTCGATGACCGGCTGCGCTACGCCGCTCTCAACGCGGATTTCTCGGAGCTCGCCCGGCAGGACTTTGAGAAAGCTCTGGGCAAGCCGGTGGAGAGCTGGCCACAGGATATCTTCCGCTGGGAGGTCGCCTGGCCGGACCTAAGCCGCCGCTGGCCCGTACCCGGCCCGCTCTACGAGCAGTGGCTCACGTTTCGCGCCCAGACCCTGAAAAGCTTTGTCGCCGATGCCGCCAAGACCGTGAAGGCGATCAAGCCGCAGCTGAGCTTTGCCACGTATGTTGGCTCCTGGTACCCGGACTACCCGGAGCTGGGGGCAAACTGGGCCGCCGATGACCTGCAAGCGGGATTGCACTTTCTCAGCGACAGCTACCGAAGCGCGGGCTGGGCGGGCCTCACGGACTTTATGGTCACGGGCTGCTACTATAAAATCCCCACCCTGCGCGACGCGCTGGCTCTGGGGCGCAATATCGGCGACACCGTGGAGGCCGCCGGGCAGTTCTCGAATCGGGCGGTGGGGGATGCGACATTTGTCTATGCGGGCATCTCGCTGGAGCACTATAAGAATCGCCCGGAGGAGCTCAAGCGCACGCTGCAAGCCGCCTGCGCAACAACCCAGGGCATCATGTGCTTCGATCTCTCACACGATATCGAGCCGCTCTGGCCGATTTTCCAGGAGGCGTTCCAGACGCCGCTGCTCGCCCCCCACGCCGTCCCCGGGCTCCTCACCGAGCTGCGCCGCCGCCGTGCCCAGCAACGCGCCAGCGGAAAGCCCGAGCCCCCCGTCATCCTCTATCGGGGAACCTCGGGTACGGGGTTTTAAGCCAGATCGCGCATGGTAAAGCTCCGCGCGAAGCGCCTTGCAAGAGGGGGGACGGCGAGCACGGCGGCGATGAGTGCGCGTCTTGGATCGTACACGGGCAGGGGGCGGCCCATCTTAGTGTTGAACTCCGCCCGCTGCGCCACGCGCAGTGCCAGCCGACGGTGCGTGGCAAGCGCACAGTCGAGCTTCGCGGGCGTGCCGTCCCAGGCACGGGCGAGGGTTGCCGCGCCGAGAATGCCGAGGTTCATGCCCTGACCGCCAATCGGGCTGACGACATGGGCGGCATCGCCTAGGAGTGCGACACGGCCTTGCAGAAGCGT
>NZ_JAYUPA010000211.1:0-17792 GCF_043760365.1 Armatimonas sp. | reverse complement strand
GGGTCGGAACTCCCTCGAAGCTGAAGTTGTTCGTCGCAAAAAGTCCGACAATACTGCCGATAGCGACCACTGCCCAGCCAATAGTGAAGTTCTTGCTGATTCCCGCAAAGCGTTCCCGTGTGTTGTCGCCTTCCCTATCTACCTCCTTGCCCAGGTGGGACATTGCAATGGAGTTGGTAATTCCCAGGGTCGGGGCAAAAAAGAGTGCCCATACCCACATCCAGAGCATGAAGCTACCGTAGCTTTGCTGCTGTGACATCATCCAGGCCGCCCCGGAACAGACCGCCGAGGAGATCCCCAGAAAGATCTGCGAGGGCATGAAGCGGTCCACAAGCTGTCCGCCAATAAAGGGCGAGATGATACAGGCAAGCCATAATACCCCGTAGGCTGCTCCGATCTGCACGCCGGTCGCTCCCAGGCGATCTCCGAGGGTTGCTGCCATGATGGGAGTCCAGGCTCCCCACACAGCATAAAGGCAAAACATCATGACACTCAGGAGCAACCTGAGGCGTAGCTTATCTGACATAGATCATTACTTTCTGTTTGAGTTCGTTAGGTCGCATTGTAACAGAAATTTTGCACTCTCTATTTTGTTGACAGAGATGCCAATAAAAAATTCAATTACTGACGGTCAACACGGAGGAGAACCCATGCCCCAAATCCTGCAATCGCGTCTCTTGTTCGGCAGCGCCCTGGCAACACTGTTGCTTCTTGGCGGAGCCCAGGTAGCCCGCCAGCGCCTGCGGTCTCCCCACCTAAAGACGGAGTCGGAACTACAGTACCTTCTGTTCAGCACCGCTCTCACACTTCTGCACCAGGATCGTGGCCCGGAAGCACTGGAGCTTCTCCATCGTCAAGAGAGCATTCCCCTCACTCTCACACAGACCACCGCTCTGAGCAGCGAGCTGACCCCAGGAACCCAGATAATGATGCTCAGCCTGAACTTAGCGCGGGCAGCCCAGGAGGCCGGGGCCAAGGGTGAGGTCGACATGGCACAGGCCTACCTAACACAGTGCCGCGTTCTATGCCGTCGCATTCGTTCGACGCCTCAGCTTGAAGAGACCATGCCTCAGAGCCTTGCACGGTCTGTCGAGAAAGTGGCGGAGCGTGCCGAGATCACGACGGCGAGGCTCTAACCCGGCTCTGGCGTTGTCAACGCGCTCACTTACTCCATACCTGGAGAATCTCACGCGCCGCAGGGCCAGCGGATTTTGCTCCGTAGCCGCCATTCTCGATGAGCACGGCAAAGGCGATTTTAGGGTTCTTAGCGGGAGCGAAGCCGATAAACCACGCGTGGCTTAGCTTGTCGCCGTTGCCGGTCTGAGCGGTGCCGGTCTTGCCCGCCACCGAGACCGGGAGGGCGCTAAAGATGCCTTGCGCCGTACCACGCTTCGTGACTTCTCCCAGCGCCTTGGCGATCACGGCGGCTTGCTCTGGTGTGATTGGGGTTGCCAGAATCTCGGTTTTGTCGGTGAGTACATAGTGCGGGCGGCGGCGCACCCCACCACTTGCGATTGTCTGAACCACTCCGGCCAGCTCCAGTGGCGTGGTGAGCAGGCTTCCCTGACCATAGGCAATGTCCGCGAGCTCCGCTTCCCACTTGGCAGTCACGGGGCCGTGTGTGAGGCCGAACTGTCCGGTCATGCTCTGGAGCGCCTCCGCCCCGACGGCAACTCCCGCATGGGCGAAGAAGATATTGGAGGAGTGCACCAGCGCTTCCGTCAAGCTGAGCTTGCCGCCCAGCGCCTCGCCGTCGTCGTTGGTGACACTACGCGCGTAGCTACGGCTACCAATTTTCCAGGCTATTTTTTCACGTGGGCCCGTTCCGCCCGAGAGCTTGGTGTCGCCTTGCCCGGCTTTCAGCAGCGCCGCAGCCGTCACGGGCTTAAACGCCGAGCCGGGCGGATAGAGGCCATTTGTCGCCCGATTGACCTGAGGAGAGCCCGCTGTGTCCGTCACAGGCTTGGTTGGGTCGTAGGTCGGGGCCGTTACGGCGGCGAGAATGCCTCCCGTGGCGATATCAATCACCACGGCGGCTCCGGCGCGCTTGGGTTTTCCGGTTGTCTTATCTTTCAGGCGAGCCGCCGCCTTCACAATCGCCTTGAGTGCGGCTTGCTGAAGCGCACTGTCCAGTGTTAATTTAACATCTTTTCCCTGCGGCAGCGAGAAGCCAGGAAGGTCTTTCCCCCGCCAGAGCGCCAGCGCCTGACTCCAGTTTTCCATGCCCTGAAGCGGCGCGGAGAGTGAGTCCTCGAAGCCCGTTGGCCCACCTAGCGCGGGAGAGAGCACACCAACTAGATGGGCACCCGCCTGGCCCAGAGGATAAAGCCGCTTGCCATTTATTGTCTGTGCGAGCGGCTTGCCATTGCGATCCAGCAAGCGTCCCCGAGGGATCTGTTTCGCGATAGCGAGCAAGCGCGGGTTCCGGTGCGTACGAATCACTTTATCCGCATCGGGGGTACGAACCAGCAGGAGCGCATTACGATTGGCGAGAACGGTCTGCGCTGCAAGCGCCGTGATCATGCATAACAGTAGTGGCAACGTCAGGGCGAGCATCAGGCGGCTCAGGCCTTTGTGGACAAAAGGCGGCACGAGCTCCGGATCGTGCTGCGCCTTCTGCGAGATCCCTAGCAAGAGCCCAATACTCACCCAGATCATCACCACCGATGATTTCCCGTAGGCCACCAGCGGCAGCGAGATTCCCGTCAGTGGGAGCAGCCCCAGACAGCCTGCTGTAATCACAAGTCCCTGCAAGGCAATCAGTGTTGTGAGTGCGGCGGCCAGATAGCGCTCGAACTCAGAGCGGGCCCTGGGAACCATGGCGAGGCCCCGCCAGAAAATCACCAAAAGACAGAGCAAAACGGCGAGGGGCCCAAAGAGCCCCATGTCCTCTGCCATCGCAGAAAACGCCAGATCCGAGCCACCACGGGGTATAAACGCCGTCCCACCAAGCCCGAGCCCCGCACCGCCCGCACCACCCGTAGCCATTCCCCAGAGCCCGTGCGCGAGCTGATCTCCCCCTATTGAGCCATTGTCCCAGGGATGCAACCACATCTCGACACGGGTTCGAAAGACCCCAAAGCGCCCAACATACCCGATCCAGCCGCCCAGCCCAAGTGCCACCAGCCCCAGCCAGACAAAGGCGCTACGGCTTGTGACGATATAGAGCAGCGCCACAAACGTCCCGAAGAGCACCAGCACCGGCCCCAGATCTTTCAGCAAGGCAAAGAGTGCGAGCGGCAGAGCGTACATCGCGAGCAAGGGATAGAGATCCGCACGCCGCGCCTGTGCGGAGTTGTCTGCCAGCGCCCTACCTCGGTCGGCAAGATAGCTTGCCAGAAAGAAAGCGAGCAGAACTTTGATCAATTCAACGGGCTGGAAGCCAAACAAATTGAGCTTCACGCCGCCCTGCCCCCCCCCAAAGACGCCCAGCAGTACGATCAGCAGCACAGACGTGAGCGCATAGACATAGCCGTAGCGGTGCAGTGGCAGGCTCCAGAAGCGTTTGACGGTGAGCAGAAAAACAGCCAGCCCCCCCAGCCAGATGCCTTGTACCTGGGCAAAGAACGCGAGCCGATCCCGAATAGGGTCTTTCAGGCCAAAGAGCAAGAGCACACCGAGTACAGAGAGCAAGGTCGCACAGGGTAGCAGATACGGATCGGCGCTGGGCCAGACACGGCGCAGGTGAAAGTGCAGCCCAGCAAACATCACGAGAAGCCCGAGCGCGGAGAACCAGAGCGACGCGCTCGCGGTTCCCCAGGTTCGGATGGCAAGCTCCGGCTCGAAGGCACGCTGCTGCGCCGACGTGAGCACTTTACGCCGCATCAGAGCATCTACATCCGAGTAGGCACCGTTTTTGGTGCGATCCGCAATAATTTTTTGTGCAAGCGCGGCATCGCCGCCCAGTGCCTTCGCTAGCTCCGGAGCCGTCGCTGCATTGAGCAACAAAGGCGCTGTCGCAGGTGTTTTTGCAACTGAGACGAGGAGCGTCCCAAAGAGCAGCACTAGTGCCGTGCAAAAGAGTAGGAGCGCCTCAATCAGCCGCAGACGGCGCGGCTTCACTTAACTCGCCTCGATGAAGGTCGCCCCCATGAACGGGGGCGTCTTTTTGTCGCTACGCGACACGAACGGCGTCCCGCCCATAGAGATTCGGATGGCTGCTTGCAGCCTTTGTGTCCAAGGAACGAGGACAATAAGACGCCCCCGTTCATGGGGGCGACCTTCATCGAGGCGAGATTTACGAGAGCGATCAAACCAGCCCCTCAAGACGGTCAACATACCCCGCCATCGTGGCGAAAGCGGCCTCGACGGGATCGGGGGAGGATAGATCTACGCCCGCGTTTTTTAGTGCGTCTAGTGGGTAGAGCGAGCCACCCGCTTTTAAGAACCCCAGGTAGGCTTCGGCGGCGGGCTGGCCTTCGCGCAGCACGCGCTCAGCGAGAGCGTGGGCACCAGAGATTCCCGTGGCGTACTGGTACACATAGAAATTCGAGTACAGGTGGGTCGAAAACTGCATCCAGGTGCTCCCCACGCGCTGCCAGTCCTCGCCTTCGAGTGCGACATCGGGGCCAAATGCCTCGGCGAAGAGCTCGGCCATGCGCTCCGTGAGAGACTTGGCCGTGAGCGCTTGACCACTCCAGACCCGCTCATGAATCTCTTTCTCAAAGCGGGCGAGCGTGGGCATCACAAGGAAATAGCGGTGAAAATTACTCATTGCCTCCTCAATAACACCAATCAGAAGCTCTTTGTTATCGGCAAATTTCTCCAAAAGATAGGCCCGGGTAAGTGCCTGATTGAAGTTACTCGCGACCTCGGCGACAAAGAGCCCGTAGCCCGCATAGTGCATAGGCTGCGACTTGCGGCTGTAGTAGCTGTGCATCGAGTGTCCAAGTTCATGCGCAAGGGTGGAGAGCGAGAAGACATCATTGTTGTAGCTCATCATGATGTAGGGATGTGTCCCGACGGTTCCTGATGAGAACGCTCCCATGCGCTTTCCTCGGTTCACGGCCCAGTCCACCCAGTGCTCCTCGGTCGCGCCTTTGACCATCGCGGCCACGTACTCCTCGCCCAGCGGTGCCATTCCCTCCGCGATCCACTGGACGGACTGCACATAAGGCACTTCGGTCTTGCTCTGGGTCAGGGGCGCTTTGATGTCCCAGGGGGCGAGTTTTTCCAGCCCCAGCACCCGCTTGCGCAGGCCCCAGTAGCGGTGCCATGTCGGGAGATGCCTCTGGAAAGTCGCGATTAGATTGTCAAAAACACTCACGGGAATAAAATTCGGCGTGAGCGACGCATGCAGCGCGGATTCGTAGCCTCGGACACGTGCCGTAAAAACGTTTTGCTTGACTCCCGTGGCGAGGCACTGCGCCAGGCTATTTTTGTGCGCCAGATGCGAATCGGCATAGCCCTTCCACGCGGACTCCCGCACGGCTCGGTCAGTGTCTGTCAGCAGGCTCCCGATGGTGCTCTGCCCGATCTCATGGCCACCTTCAGCGGGTGCAAAGGTCAGGTCCGCATCACAGAGAATCCCATGGACACGCGCCGCACTCCGAAAGGCATCGCCCGCCATGGTTAGAACCTGCTCGACCTCACCCGAGCGAATGTAGGGTGCCCGGCGGCTCAGGCGCTCAAAGTAGTGCGCGTAGGCAGCGAGCCTTGGGTACGCCGCGGCTTCTTGTGCCCACTGGGTCAGGGTCGCAGCTCCAAGGGCAAGCAGCTCCGGCTCCGCAAAGGCAGTCGCGGCTCCAAGACGTGTTCCAAGCCCCATCGCCCGATCGGTGCGTGCGGCGGCATCAGTGTTGGAGGTATCGGTCGCGAATCCTAGGTGGGCATAAACTCCGATATGGCTGACCTGCACTTGAAGCTTTTCGGCTGCAGTAAAATAATCCGCGAGAGTCTCCGGGTCGCTCAGACGCCCCGCGAACGCAGCAAGGGAGGGAATCGCGCCATCGGCGGCAGCGAGTGCGGCTTCCCAGCGCTCAGGCGTCGCGAAGATACTCTCTAAATCCCAGGTACTCTCACGCGTAACTTCAGCACGAGTAGGTAGTGAATGGCTCATGGCCAAGTGTACCTGAGAATTTAGATCTGGTAGCGGTCGTAGTCCTTACAGGCAAAGAGTTCTAGGCCCTCCCCTGTCTTCAGCAGCGCTTGCCCTTCTGTAACAAGGGCGCTAATGCGACCATCCGCAGAGTGTGGATCGTGGTGGGTAAAACCGATACGCTCAATCCCAGTGGCACGGGCAAGGCGCACCGCGTACTCAGGGGTTCCATGGCCAAAACCGGCCTTCCCGCCACTTTCATACTCCTCTTGGGAGTACTGGACATCTTGAATCAGCAGACTTGCTCCCGTCAGAAACTCGATAAGGCTTGTGGGGATTCCCGCACGCACCTCCTCATCGGTGAGCAATACAAAAACACGCCCCGTGGGTCTCTCTTCAAATCGGTACGTAATGGTGCGCTCGGGATGCTCCGTCCAGTGCATCAAAATTACCAGGCACTCATCGAGTGGGTAGGCATGTCCGTGCCCAAAAGGAATCGGCTTCTTCGCGGCCTGCCAATGGAGGTAGCGCTCTTTCTCCAGGATATGCTGCCCTCCGAGGGGATGGATAAGAATCACCCGGGTAGGAGGAATCTCAATAGCGTGAAAGCAGATGTGCTGTGAGATCGCGCCAAACGAGACCGGGTGAAAAGGCGGCTCCATGATCCGCTCGTAGACCTGCTTGGGGCCAAAGCTGCGGTCTTTCGTCCCGTAGATATGCATCCCTAGGTGCGGCATAAAGATCGGAGGTGCAATGAGAACTCCCTGAGTGTGATCGTGGTGGTAGTGCGTGTGGAACAAATGCAGCTCCGCCATTTCCAAGCGAAGCGCTTCAGTGGCAAAGGGAAGAAACCCCGTGCCCCCATCAACCACCACGTGGACACCCGGTGGCAGACACGCGGAGCGTACCTCATAGCAGGTCGTATTCCCTCCCGTCTGCACCATTCCGGAGTTTGCCACAGGAAGCGATCCTCGTGTCCCCCAGGCAATTACTTCCATCGCATTCTTCCTTTATTACTTACAAAACCTATTGGGGGCTATTGTACAACATTCCATGGCGTACAATAGAGAAGTATGGATAACAACACAACAACCGTTTTAGAACGCCTCCACCGTCTTGCTCACTGGCTGGGCTCCCCGCCCCATGACTTCTCGATCCTGGCCGAAGGAAATGTCTCCGCTGCCGTCAGCGACCGAAAAACCTTCTGGCTGAAAGCATCGGGCTGCATGATGGGGACAATGCGGCAGGATCAGTTCGTCTTGATGGACACGGCTCGCTCTCTGGCAATTCTCGACCAGGCGACACTGACCGACAACGAGATCAAAGACCTCCTGCGCGGCGCACGTGTCAATCCAGACGACCCACTACACCCGAGCGTGGAGGCGGCTCTCCATGCAGTCTGCCTCACTGATGGCGGGGCAAACGTCGTCGGGCACACGCATCCAACGCCGTGGCTCTCGATTCTTTGCTCTGAGAAGGCGGAAGAAGCAATCGCCGGACGTATCTTCCCCGATGAAGTCGTGGTGTGTGGCCCTGCGGTGTGCTTCGTGCCGTACGTGGACCCCGGCCCCCCACTCGCAAAAGCCTGCCGCGAGGCAATCGCGGCCTACAAGAAAGACTGGGGCGCACCTCCCAAAGTGCTCTTGCTCCGAAATCATGGTCTGTTCGCCCTCGGGAAAGATGCCGATGAGGTGGAGCGAATCACCGCGATGTCCGTGAAAGTTGCCCGCGCCCTGATCGGCGTGTACGCTCTGGGGGGGCCACGCTTTCTTACCCCAGAAAATGTTGCACGTATCCACACCCGGCCCGATGAGCACTTCCGCCAGAAGATGCTAGAAAATAAAAGGTAAATTATGCGCTTAGTAAAACTAACAGAAGCAGAAGACATCGCGAATGCATTTGAAAAAATGTCCTCGACAATCATCCAACAAAGCGTCGCACGTGATATCACGATCGGCTACCAGGGAGGTAATGAAACTGTCACCGCCTACTGGCACCCTCAGCTCAATTTTTGGAGCCGTCTTGACAGTGTGGTAAATCCAGACAAAATATTCTGTACTTTCGGAACCGGCGAAGCCCTTGTCGGACAGACCCACTCGATCACCATCGAGACAAATCTCTTCAAAGAGGGAGGATCCTGGGCGATCGGCGGAGCGTTTGCCAAAGATTTAGTCACCGGAAAAGTACATCTTGTCCACACAGGAAAAATCTCAGGAAGTAAAGGGATCAACATGAATAACTTCCTTGATCGGATTCCTAATGGAAAACGCTGGACCATTCATCGTATTAAAAAAGAAATCATCAAGATTGGCTCGATTGAGGACGATGATTTCGTACCCTGCCTTCATGATTTTATTCTGGATGTCGAAAAATTCAAAAAAGAGATGACAGGAAAATGACCCTCTCGCTTTTTAGTGGTTGGGTAGATGCCCACAAAGACCAAATAATTGCGGAGACGCAGGCCGTGCTGCGAATTCCCAGTGTCAATGAGCCCGAGAGTATCGGGCCGGGTGCTCCGTTTGGAAAACCCTGTGCCGATGCTCTGGAGCACACTCTGGCGCTGTGTGCCTCGCTGGGGATGCGGACGGAGAACTTCGGGGGCTATGCGGGCCATGCCGAGTTCGGGCCAGAAGATGCCCCGGAGATGGTCGCCATGCTCGGGCACCTAGATGTCGTCCCGCTGGGATCTGGATGGACTCGTGAGCCTTGGGGTGCAGAAATTGACGGCGACTGGGTCTATGCCCGGGGCGCCTCAGACGACAAAGGGCCGACGTTCGCGGCGCTGTTTGGTGCCAAGGCGGTTTTAGATTCCGGCTTGCCGCTCACCCGTAAGATCCGGCTGATTTTCGGCTGTGATGAGGAATCGGGCTGGGAGTGCATGCGGCACTACTTCGATGTGGCCAAGCAGGCCAAGCCCGATCTCGCCTTTACTCCCGATGCGGGTTTTCCTCTCTACTACGCCGAAAAGGGGAGCTTCACGCTCACGGCAACCCGGCCCATTGGGGACTCCCTGGTGGCTGTCTTTAGCTCTGGCCTGCGGCCCAATATGGTGCCCGATGAGGCCGAAGTGGTGCTGATCGGCTCGGCGGACCGGCTGGGCTATATCGCCAAAACTCTCAAGCGAAAGCAGACATTTAAGGTCACGGACGAAGGCGACAAGGCGCTGCGAATCTGGGCGAAGGGCAAGGCGAGCCACGGAGCATCGCCGCAGAAGGGCATCAATGCGGCCAAGAAGCTCGCCGAGGCGCTGTTTGATCTCTTTGCTGAGCCGTGGCTCTCCGAGCTTGTGGAGCGCTGCGCCACCGACGGCTCCGGCATTGGGATTGCGGGTAAAGATGAGATCACGGGGCCGCTGACCTGCAATGTCGGAATTGTGAGCGTGCTCGATGGCACGCTCTCCATGACCTTCAATGTGCGCTACCCTGCCACCTGGGACGACTCCGTACTGACACGCGCCCAAGCATCGCTCACCGACACCGGCTGGACAATCGCGGAGCTGCACCACACGCCGCCACTCTATGTCCCTCAGGATGCAGAGCCGGTCAAGACCCTTCTCAAGGTCTACCGTGGACACACCGGAGACATGACAAAGCCCCACACCATGGGGGGGCGCACTTACGCCACCACAGTGTCGCCTAACGGAGTCGCCTTTGGAGCGGGAATGAAAGGCGATCCTGATGTGGCGCACCGCCCCGATGAGAAGTTCTCAATCGAGCGCCTACTGTTTTGTGCCAATGTCTACGCCGACGCGCTCTATCAGCTCGCCAATGTCTCGCGTTAGGGCTTACCCCCGAGCTGGGTGATCAGAAAGGCATAGTCGAAGGCAGCTTCGTGAAGGGCATCGTAGCGGCCACTAGCACCGCCATGGCCCGCATCCATGTTGCAGTGCAGCAGAAACGGGTTGCTGTCGGTCTTGAGAGTCCGCAGCTTTGCGACGTACTTAGCGGGCTCCCAGTACATCACCTGGGAGTCGTTGAGGCTGGTCTTAATCAGCATGGTTGGATAGGGCTTGGCGTCGAGCTGATCGTAGGGGCTATAGGACATCATGTAGGCGTACGCTGCGGGATCGTTCGGGTTTCCCCACTCAAGGTACTCCCCAACCGTCAGTGGTAGAGTATCGTCGAGCATGGTGTTGATCACATCCACAAACGGGACATAGCTCAGGCAGGCCCTTGCCACATCCGGGCGCATATTCACGACCGCGCCCATCAGCAAGCCGCCCGCGCTCCCCCCCATGATGGCAAGTTTTTCGCGATCCACACGGCCCTGCTCCACGAGAAAATCAGCACAGGTGATAAAGTCTGTGAAGGTGTTTATCTTCACCATGAGCTTGGCCGCATCGTGCCAGGGCTTGCCGTACTCACCGCCGCCGCGTATGTGCGCAATGGCATAGACCATCCCACGGTCGAGTAGTGAGAAGATACTAGAGCGGAACACAGCGGGCATACTAATCCCGTAGGAGCCGTAGCCGTAGAGCACCCCGGAGGCACTCCCGTTGAGGGCCGTGTCTTTGTGGCGAACGAGCGAGATCGGAACTTTCGTACCATCAGCCGCCGTGGCAAAGACACGCTCCGTGACATACATCAAGCGATCCCAGCCGGCTAGCACAGGAGTCTCTTTCAGAAGTGTCCGCTCACGGGTACTGAGCTCATAGTCAAATACCGATGGTGGAGTCACCAGCGAGGAGTAACGAAAACGGAAGGTCGCCGTGTCGTACTCGCGGTTCGTGTCGCCAGAGACGGTGTAGGTAGGTTCTGGGAAAGTGACCGTGTGCTCGTCACCGGTGGAGAACTCCAAGACGCGTAGTTGTGGCAAACCGTCGGCCTGCTCCGTGGTCACGAGATGCCCGGTAAACAGATCAAAGTCTTCCAGCCCGACTGTGGGGCGATACGGCAGAACCTCGCTCCAGTGCAGCGGCTCTGGCGCACTCACGGGCGTCGCGATGAGCTTAAATGTCGGGGCGTCTCTGTTGGTGCGCAAGTAGAACAAGCCCTCGCGGTGCTCAACATAGTACTCGTGGTTCTCTTCGCGGGGCAAGATCATTGTTAGCTCACCTGCCGGGTTATCTCTTTCGAGATAGTGGAACTCTGTCGTGGTGGACGATACGGAGCCCACAAATAAAAACTGCTTGTCGCGCGAACGGTACGCAAATGCCCGGTAGAGCGCATCGGGCTCTTCGTAGATCAGAGTGCCCCCCCCGCCCCCGATAACGGGGGAGCCAATGGCGTAGCGGTAGATTTTGTGGGGTCGCTTGGTCTCGTCTTCCGCGGTGTAGAACAGCGTTTTATTGTCCGCAGCCCAGCTCACGCCGTCCACTTTCTCGATCACATCGGGCAGAAGCTCACCGGTTTTTAAGTTTTTGATTCGGAGCGTGTACTCACGAAAGCCCGTGTTGTCGGTCGTGTAGGCCAGCAGATTCCCGTCATCGGAGATAGCATACGCCCCGACGGACATGAACTTCTCACCCTCCGCCAGCGCGTTCACATCAAGCGTGATCTCCTCAGTCGCATCGGTGCTTTTCGTACGACAATAGATCGGGTACTGCTTGCCTTCCTCGGTACGGACATAGTAGAGCCAGTCGCCGTATTTATAGGGCACCGAGAGATCGGTCTCCTGAATGCGCCCGAGCATCTCGTCGTAGAGCGTTTTCTGGAGAGCCTCGGTTGGCTCCATCACGGACTTGGTGTAGGCGTTCTCGGCATCGAGATAGGCAATTACATCAGCGCTGGTCTTGTCTTGCAGCCAGCGGTAGTTGTCGGTGCGCGTGTCACCATGGATCGTGTGGGTTGTCGGGATAATGGTTGCCACCGGGGGCGTCGGGTTCTGCATGGTCGCTATTGTACCCGCTTCGCGTTATGTTGTTATGTTGCGTGACCGGTGCGGAGCGGGCTGAGTTAGCGGCAGCGGCGGAGGTACTCATGACGGGGGAGATCTTCTATGTGGCCGCTGGCGTGGTAGTAGCGCACCCCCTGGCCATCGGTGAGCGTGTCGGCGCGGGTACGGCGCACCTCGGCATGCTGCTCCGTGGCCTCGATGAAGTCCGTCAGAATCTGCTCCGCCGTGTCGAGATCCTCGAAGAACAAGACGTAGTCCAGCTCCTCTTCTTCGTCACGGTGTACGGCCCAGCTTCCTTCGCGCGGCTCTTCTAAATAGCGGTCAATGCCGCCGCCTTCTACAAAGAGTGCGTAGGGTTCATCAGGGAGCGGTGTGTCGTCGGAGGGAGGATCTTGAAGAGGGTGCAGCCAGACACTCTCTTGCGCATCGAAGAACAGCGCGGCGGGAAACCGGTCGGCCAGCTCCTCGCGGCTTACTTCTGCGGCGTGCAACACTCCCGAGTCGGGCTCTTGCTCCAGTGCATCGGGGATCGCCGCTTCGGCGAGCTCACGTGAGGGAAAAGTCCAGACTAGCTCTTGCCCAATGGGGCCATACGAAAATGGGGAGCCGTAGTCGTAGCAGATCGTGTAGAGTGGCTGAGGCAAGTCAGCAAGCACAGGCAGAGGAAAAGAGAACTCAGGTTCAAGTTCAAGAGATTCTTCGTCGGGAGATTTGTCAGTCACTCAACGAGTGTACCCGCCTCGAAACAAAATAGGCCACCGTCGAGCACGACGGTGGCCTAGCTATTTGTGACTACCGCTTACCGCGCTCGCGCTCGCGGCTGGAGGAGCCGCTCTCGCGCGACGACCCGGAGGACGAGCCACGCGACTCCCGTGATTCGCGCGGTGCCTCAAACGTGCGGCCTGTGGGACGAGTGTCATTAGGTCGGCCAAGACTTGGAGGAGAACTCTGGCCTAGGCCAGATCCACGCCCGTCTCGCGTCTCGCGTGAGGACGGCGGGTTTCCCATTGAGGAGTTTCCTGGTCGGACGGGTGTCATGTTAGGAGCCGTGTAACCCGGCGAGGTGCTGGGTCGGCCACTCTCACGCTCACGGGGACTGTTGCTGGGAGCAGAGTATCCCCCACTCGGGCGTACCGGAGCCATGTTCGGAACCGCAGGGGGATTTGTTGGGCGAGTAAACTCCCGATCACGGTTCCCTCCTGAGGTGTTGGGGTTATTGCCAAAGCGAGGTGTCGCTGGCAGGGTTCCCCGGAACTCACGCTCACGGCTGCTCCCCTCGGAGCGAGTGTTGTCGCCACTGCGGGTGCCGTAGTTGAAGCGATCTGCGCCTCCTTGACCCTGACCCTGACCCTGAGCACGCTCTTCGCTATGCCGAGCAGGGGCCTGAAAACCAGGTCGTGAGGGTTCACGGTAGGTCGGGCGATCGCGATCCCAGCTTTTATCGTTGCCGCTGCCACGGGACCGGTCAAAACGATCACGCTGGTCAAAATAGAGGGGGCGCGTGTCTCGGATGATGATAGGGCGCACATTGTTAAAGCCTTGCCCAAAGACGCAGTAATCATCCCAGGAGTTCCAGAGCCTAGTCCCCCAGGAAATGCTCAGACAGGACATCGGGGAGTAGACAATCCCAGAACGCCAAGGCGAGTTCCCCCAGTAGCCACCATAGACCGACATCCCCGGGTACCAGCCCATGCCGCAGTAGTCATTCCAGCTCGGGGCCAGGCCAAGATAGACAGGGCGCGTGTAGAAGTAGCGCTGGGGAAACGGAAACCAGCGCGCTCCAGAGACCGCAGCGTTCTCCAGATAACCATCGTCCGGAAGATAGAGTGTCGGAACCCCGTTACCGTCGTTGACAAAGTACATCGCGCCGTTGGTCTTACCAAACTGCATGGCGTAGAGATTGCCGGAAAACGGCACGGAGATCAGCTGGCCATTAGCATCCGTGAGCAAGTAGCCACTGGAGTCAAAGACAGCGCGGACAACCTCAATCTGCTGGCCGCGGGGGGTCTCCCGCCAGTCGAAGACATCGGTTCGAGACTGCGCCAGCGGCGGTGTAGCCGCGAAAGTCTGGGCAAATGCCGCCGGAGCCGCCATCAAAAGTACCGTCGCTAGGAATGCTTTCATTGAGATATTCTCCTCTTATGCTATTAGAGACGAAAGTATGCGCAGAGTTGTGACAATTATTTTTTACCCAATCAGTTCCTTGACGACATTGCCCTTC
This sequence comes from Armatimonas sp., assembly GCF_043760365.1. GTDB lineage: Bacteria > Armatimonadota > Armatimonadia > Armatimonadales > Armatimonadaceae > Armatimonas. Next base: position 3,699 of record NZ_JAYUPA010000211.1, on the reverse strand, counting down.
ACATCCGTCAGGCGGAAGTCGCGCCCCGCGAAACGGTAGGTGAGTTTCGTGTGGTCAAAGCCCAAAAGGTGCAGTACCGTGGCGTGAAAATCGTGGATATGAACGGGGTCTTTCTCCGCCTTGAAGCCAAACTCATCCGTGGCTCCGTAGACCGTCCCTTTTTTCACTCCCCCCCCCGCCATCCAGTACGTAAAGCCCCAGTGGTTATGGTCGCGACCGTTCATCTTACCCGCGTTTGCTCCCGGGGTGGGCAGCTCGACCACCGGTGTCCGTCCAAACTCGCCCCCCCAGATCACCAGAGTCTCGTCGAGCATCCCGCTTTGCTTCAGATCTGTGAGAAGTGCGGAGATCGCCTTATCGGCCTCACCACAGAGCCGTCGCATGCCATCGGCCAAGTCATCGTGAAGATCCCACGGCTGGCCCGCGCCGGAGTAGAGCTGAATGAAGCGCACGCCGCGCTCCGCGAGCCGCCGCGCCATCAGGCAACCCCGGGCGAAGTTACCGTCGCCGTAACGCTCCCGGGTGCTCTCAGACTCTAAATTGATATCAAACGCATCGGTGGCCTCGCTCTGCATCCGGTAGGCGAGTTCTAGGCTCTGGATTCGCGACTCAAGCTGCGCGTCTTTGGCACGAGCGGCCTGGTGTTTTTTATTGAGCGACTGGATCAAATCAAGCTGCTCCCGCTGCTGTGCACCCGAGGCATAGTGGCTCCGAATGTGCTCAACAAGCTGCTCCACCTCGCGCTTGCTGGGATCAATGTAGGTTCCCGCGAGCACGCCGGGCAGAAACCCCGCCTGCCAGTTCTGCGTCTCCTGGATCGGAAAGCCGCCCGGACACATGGCAATGTAGCCCGGTAAGTTCTGATTCATGGTTCCCAGCCCGTAGCAGGTCCACGAACCAAACGACGGGCGAATCTGCCGGGCATCACCACAGTTCATGAGAAGCAGCGAGGGCTCGTGGTTGGGCACATCGGCGTGCATGGAGTTGATGACACACATCTCGTCCACAAATGCTGCCGTTTTTGAAAAAAGCTCACTGACCTCGATGCCGCTCTGACCGTATTTCTGGAACTTGAAGGGCGAGCCCAGCCCCGCGCCGGTCTTGCGCTCGGTACCGTAGTTATTGATAGGCAGCGCCTTGCCATGGTACTCCGTGAGCTTGGGCTTGGGATCCCAGGTGTCTACCTGACTCGGGCCGCCGTTCATAAACAAGAAAATCACACGCTTGGCTTTAGCGGGGAAGTGGGGCTTCTTGGGCAACATCGGATTGTCACCGTCTGCCGCCTGCGCCTCTCCACCGAGCACCCCCGCCAGCCCGAGGCCCGCAAACCCCGCGCCCATACGGCCCAAAAGGTCGCGGCGGGACATAAACAGCTCTTCCAATCGTCGTTGCATGCTCCTAGTATGGCGCAACTCGCTCCCGGTTTGCAACTTAGTTTTTCTTAGTCGTAAAACAGGCAACCACCCCGGGAAGAAAAAGATAGACAAGGATACTTACGGGCAGGATGCAGGAGAGCACAGAGAAAAGTAGGGGTGCGCCTTGAACCAGCAAGAGGACGACTGCGGCGGCATAGTAAACGATTGTGAGCCAACGCCCCCATGCTCTCTGGAAGAAAAGCCCGACACCCGCCGTCACCCCAAAGATCGCCGCCAGAACACTGAGGCTCTTGGCCTCCCCTCGCAGCAGTACGACAAGAGGGATGATCGCCGTAAGTGCCGCGATCAGCGTGATACCGAAGGGCTGTACGACCTCTTTGGGTTGTTGTTCTTGCATACTCATGGTGTTGTCAACCTCGTTAAGCTTGTGACACAAACCAACGATTTTAATTGGTGGTTTGCGTCACATCCAACAAAAGCACTTGCGTGGCTCCCTCAGTAACACGCGTACTCTCTGCCTGGGCAATTCCTACCACCCAAAGAATCTCACCTTCCCCCTCAACCACTGTCTGAAAGGCGCGCTTCTCGACCGGAATCTCTGCCTCTCGCAGCAAGTCACGGACGAGGCGCGTCTTACCGTTCATTCCCAGCGGCGCGATCCGGTCGCCGTCGCGGACATATCGCACGGTTAATATTTCGGGGATTGTACCACAATCTACACGAAGCGAACGACGGCGGCGCTCGGCAGCAAGTAAGGGCGGCCCAAGAGTCGCCGTCAGAGTTCTGTTGCCGGGAATTTCTACGGCACCAGGGAGGGGAAGTTCCCGACGCCAGTCAGAGAGATGTGGTTCGTGCGTTCGTGGCGAGAAGACAAGATTCCCCTGACGAGCCCACACACCCCAGCCACCCGGTAGGTGCAGTGTCTCTTCCCCTTCTAAAAGCCGCTCCAGACGGATCACCCAGGCCGCCGTCGCCACTTCTTCGCGGAGTGCCTCATCGCTTTCGCTAATCTCTCAGAGCGTGCGCAGAATCACACGCCGCCGGATTGGCCGTGCCAGTGTCCGAAGATCGGTCGTTCCGTGTGCCTGCTCCGCGAGCTGATCCAAGAGCGCCGCATCCTCGGCGGCATGCTCTGACAGACGACAAAGCGCTTCCGTGAGACGCGGATTAAAGCTCGCTGCAAGCTCTGGCAGGAGGGTGCGGATGCGCCGCCGGGGATAGCGTGGGTCGTCGTTGGTAGGATCGTGGCGTGGCGTGATGCCGCGCTCGGTACAGTAGCTCTCAATCTGGCTGCGGCGGGCAAAAAGCAGCGGTCGGATAAGATTTTCGCGCCGCACCGGAATTCCCCCCAGCCCGGCCACACTCGTGCCACGAAAAACACGCATTAAAACGGTTTCCGCTTGGTCGTCGGCGTGGTGGGCTGTGGCAATTACCTGTGCGCCAAGCGCCACAGCGGTCTCTTGCAGAAAAGCATAGCGGGCCGTGCGGGCCTCAGCTTCATTGGCCTGAGCAAGTGCCCCCAGCTCAATCAGGCAGGGAAGGCCGCAGCGAGCAGCCAGAGCGGCGCAGAACCCCGCGTCTGAGTCGGCATCGCGCCCCCGCATCCCGTGGTGAAAGTGCGCCACGCCTACGGGCTGGGGAAGCAGACCGGCGGCGGCAGCCTCACAGAGCAAGAACAGCAAGGCACAGGAATCCGCGCCTCCTGAGAGTGCCACCAGAGGACGCTCCCCTGGAGACAGCAAAGCCTGCTCCCGGACAAAAGTGACCAGGGAGCGGGCAAGCGGGGAAAGCTCAGCGCTTGGCGGAGACGATGACACGGTTCTCGGCGCGGGTGACAGTCATTCCCAGAGGCCCTAAATGCCGCGTGAGAAGCTCCTCCAGAGTTTCGTTGCGGGCATCGAACTGAACCTTACGCTCCGAGCGCGGTACATCCACCAGAATGATCCCTTGCCCGAAACGCCGTGCCAGCTCTTCGAGTGCCTGCGGCGTGAGCGGCATCTCTGCAAGCCCAAACGAGAGACGTCCCGAAAGAGGCTCGAAGCGGAACAGCGGCTCAATCACCCACTGCTCACCCTGCTGACCATCGCCTGTCCAGGCAAGCTTGATGCTGGCGACCTTCATCTCCTCGGCAACAGGAACTTCCAACGGGCGAGTCTTGGCGCCAGCACCCCCCAGAGCCACTCCCGTGGGTTGAGGAGCACCTGGGACACTGGCCAGAACCATGCCATGATCCGCGTTTTCCAGGGTCAAGTCAAACTGTAAGGCTTTCTCTACATGCCGCAAGTTCGTGAGTTTCAACGTAGGCAATGGCCCTACCGGCTGC
>NZ_JAYUPA010000210.1:0-2094 GCF_043760365.1 Armatimonas sp. | reverse complement strand
CTCCCAAGAAGCTCCTGGACAAGCGGCTCGCGCTCCACGAAGATTGCTTCCAGAAGCTTCGGCGACATCGTGCTGGGGTTGAAGGCGGAAAGGAGCACATCGGACATGGTTATGCCTGCCCTTCGAGATAGCGCAAGATGCACCAGGCGCGGCGGATAAGCGGGTGCTGGAACCAAAATGCTCCGTTTTCGACCCGCAGGTAATGATCTTGCTGGAGCCAGTCTAAAGCGATCCGTAGATCACGGTCTTTTGCCTCTGGTTCTTGGTGACGCACGGTATTGGTAAGCTCACGAAACAGAACAGGGCTCTCGGCTAGGGCAATAACATCCAGCGCGGCAAACGCCAGCGGAGCACGTACACCGTAGTAGCTCTCGATACGCTCCTCGTAGTAGCGCAGATGCATCGGATCCTGTGGGTCGGTCAGAAGCTTACCAACAACGGTATTCACAGCGTCTTGCGTCACCGGAAGTCGCCGCTCCCCAAGGCGCTTGACGACCCACTGAATGTAGAACGGCAGGCCATCAGTCTGCTCCGCGATATAGGCTGCATCGGCTTGCTCACAAGGTAATTGCAGGCTCGCCGCCAGTGCCTGGGCAAGTTGGGTCGCTTTTTCTTGGGTCAGGGTTGGCAGTGTGATTGGATCGAGGTCGTTAACCGGATCGTTGCGGTGCCCCGCTTCGCGCAGACCGGTCAGCACATGATGCAAGCCAATCGAGCCCGTAAAGACCATCCGAACCGGCGTACTCTCCCGCTGACGCAGAGCACGAAGCGTATCAATAAGCTCCATTGCCACACCTTCGCCTTGTGTCTTATCCCCAACAATATTGCTCAGCAGTAGCGGCACCTCATCCAGAAAGAAGACAAAGCGCCCTCCGTCGGGCAGGTTTCCCTCCAGAGCCTGAAGCGTCCTCTCCAGAAACAGCTTCCAGCTTCCGGTCTGGGTGGCCGGTATCTTGATGATTCCCTTGATCTCCACCTCGCCCAGTATCTTCCAGGCATCCCGCAGCCAGTTTGCTGCTCGCCTCCCCTGTGGTAAGTACTCTTCCAGCTTCGCGGCGACGGCCTCAACAAACTCGACAGGTGTCTTCAAGCCCTCACAGTCAAGATAAATCGCTTGAAACCCAGCGCGTGGCTCGCGGTTCATCGCTTTCACCACGGTTGTCTTGCCCGTACGCCGTTCCCCTAAAAGCTGGAAACCTTGTGTCTTGAGCGTCTCCCAGAGCTGCTGGATAAACACCTCACGCCCAAACGCAGGCACTTCGCCGCCGGTCGTAATTTGCAGGGTTAGTTCGGTAGTCATGCCGCAAGTATAGCATCCAACAAATCTGTTGCGCAACAAAATTGTTGGATGTTTTCAAAACAAACAAAAACAACCCTCCCTTGCTTCAAGGGAGGGCGCCGAGGAACGAGGCGGGTGGGTTCGGGCAGGTGGGTTCTACTCGCTTCTAAGCTTCAGTGCCTTGAGCCACTCGCGCATCTTGGCGGCGCGGGCGGCGTCTTGATCCGGGATGGCAATGGGGCGGCCACGGCAGTCTAAAATCAGGCCGACCTCGCCGCCCTGGACATTAAACGTGACATTCTTGCCCTTGCCCTGCCCCAGATCGAAGTTCTTGGCCGGGCGGCACTCAACCGTTGCCTTCTCGCCTTGCTCCAGCGGCAGGAGCACGAGCTGGCCGAACTTGATATCGTGGTTTTTCTCCTTGAAGACAAAGGTACAGCACGGCTCGCCCTCTTTGGCCGTCCCGACCGGCGCGATACAGTCTGCGAGGCGGATCAGACAGTCACGCTCGAATACTTGGGTTGCGGCTTCGGGCAGGAGCACGGAGAGCACGCCGAGCTGGGGCATCATGAAGATCGAGTCTTTCGCCAAAGTCGTCATGCCCTCGGGGGCGTAGGCGTCCATCATCATGATGCACGTCTGCGCAAACTCCGGCGCGTGCGCCAGCACGCCGCCTGAGCCGATGACCATGTCCAGCGAGAACATGTCCACGAGCGTTTTTCCACCGGCGGACTGCTCGAAGATCTCGCCGATATCGCGGGTCTGCTGGACGCCGACCATCTCGCGGGCAAGGCTCTTGTGGTGCTCAAAGGCCA
>NZ_JAYUPA010000209.1:0-2097 GCF_043760365.1 Armatimonas sp. | reverse complement strand
GCCTAGCGGGCGGCGAGTACCGCAGCGCCGTCTATCTCTCGTCGAACGCCCCCGGCCCCAACGCCGAGGATCTGCGCACCGGCTGGTGGAAACACAGCTTCGAGGTGCGGGTCATGGTCGGCGGTGGTGGCGGAAGCTGGAAGGGCTACTAGCTCCCTGTCAGTATCCGTGTCACTGTCTCTCCCACTCGGTAGCGCTCCAGCGCCGTGCGATCCAGCTCAATCCCGAGGCCGGGCGTCTCTGGAACAGCCGCATGCCCGTTCTTTATCGTCACCCCGCCGAGCACTAAGTCATCCTCGCGCACGCGTTCTCCAAAAATATCAGATGGGATCGTGCAGGACTCCGCGGCGGCGCAGGCGTGCAGGTAGCTCGTCTCCAGAATTCCTAGATCCACCTCGGAGCCGTGCCAGACGGGCTTACCTTCCCACTGCGCCACTTTACACAGCTCAACAAAGGCGAACATCGGGCCGTTGAAGTTGTAGCCGTCGGCGCAGTTGGTGCGAATCGCGGGGAGAATATCTTCCACGCGCTGCCCCTGGTGCAGGTACGGCAGTGAGATATGAATAAAAATAGGAATCCCCAGCTCCGCCTTCAGTGTCTGGAAGCCCGCGTAGTCCTGCCGCTCAATTGGGTCCTCCAGCCCATACATCACCGAGAGATCCACGCCGCGCATCAGCTCCAGCGTGTTTTGGACACTCCCCCAGCGCTGGTTAGGGTCAAGCAAGACTTTTATCCCCTCGCCGCAGCGCTCTTTAATGGCCGCGCACCACTCCCGTGGCGAGTCGCTCTCCGCGATCTTGAACTTGAAGACACGATGCCCCTGCTCCATGGCCTCATGAGCCTTGCGTGCCGCGTCGGCAGGCGTGCGCCGTGCCGTCCAGCCCAGGCACTCGATGGCATCGCGCACTCTCCCCCCGAGTAGCTGATAGACCGGCACGCCCAGATACTTCCCCGCCAAGTCCAGTACCGCCGACTCATACGCATCGTAGAGCCGCCTGTTTTCTATCGGCAGTGCCCGCCAGTTCAGCGCCAGCGGATCGGCTCCCAGCAGCACCGAGAGAGTGGGCTCCAGCTCAGCCTCGCTCACGGTCCGGTAGCTCTCCCCAATACCAATCGCGCCCTCACCCGTTTCCAGTTCGATAATCCACTTGGGCATGTGCACGAAATCGGACCAGTACCCCCCCAGCTTAAATTTCTGGAGAAACCCCGCGTCCTCATCGGCGATTCCCGGGGAGTTGAGACTATCGGGCTTGGCGGGCACCACAACGGGCGTCGCACGCACACGGCGAATACATCGGTCGGACATGGGGGTTGGTTCGGTATCGAGGGATAAATATCCTCTCGCTTAGGGCTTCGTTCGTCCCTCACTGCGCCGGGCACCCTCCGGGTGCGGAAAAATTAATTTTTCGTTTTTTGTTAGATTTAGGGGTTGACGACCGTTTTATGGGTGTGAAACGTAGCAAGATTGTCATTCCCCTCCACTTGGTGTGGACAACCAAAAACCGGGAGGGAGGGATTACACCAGAGATTGAGGAACAGATTCATCGAGCATTATTCGCCAAGGCGGGAGCGCTAAAAGCAAAAGTCCTGGCAATTGGCGGGATGCCTGATCATGTTCATATCGCCGTTCTTCTTCCCAGTACCATTACAGTAGCGGCTCTGGTCAAGCAACTCAAAGGTGCTTCACAAAATTTAGCATCGGAAGCTCTTCTGCGTAGAACTGTCTTCTGGCAAGAAGGCTACGGGGCTTTTGCTTTCCAGATCAATGCCCGTCATCGTGTTATCACCTATATCCAGAACCAAAAGGAACGCCATGCACAAAACACCCTCTGGCCAACTCTCGAAACCACCGACGAAGAAATCCCCGGCTAACCGCACCCGGAGGGTGCCCGGCACAGTGAGGGACGAACGAAGCCCTAAGCGAGAGCAACTTGTTGCCTCGGACGCAAACCATTGCCTCGGACGCAAACCATTGCCTCGGGCATGAACCATTGCCTCGGATAAATCCAAGCCAACAAGGATTCTTCCCCCCCGGCAACGAATAGTCCCCCATGCAAAACATAACCCGACGGTATTTATTAGCGGCAGTGATCGCCG
>NZ_JAYUPA010000208.1:0-5865 GCF_043760365.1 Armatimonas sp. | reverse complement strand
TGGCTCCGGTCGCGTGTGGTCTTGCTTGTGGCAGCGGCGGGATTGCGGTCCGCTTTGCGGGCCTGCTTGTCGGGTTTCTGGGCTTGTGCAGGCAGGCTCAGCACGACAAGCGCAACTGTGGCAAGAAAGAGGATTTTTTTCATGCCACAGTAGACGCACAGACCTATTTCTAAGTTCACTGCCAGCCTCGTTGTTAGGCACGTCCCTCTTGTTCGGCGGTGAGGAGCGGGTTGCCGCCTCTGACGCTAGCAGCGTCGAGGTTCTCGCCTCTCTGTCGCTCCCAGAGCCGCTGGGAGAGAACCTTGCGCACCATGGCGAGCTGCACGGCGATCTCGGCGTACTCGTTTTGCTTGGAGTGGTGCTCCACCCCCCAGTAGCCCGTGTAGCCCGCATCGAGCAGGAGCAGCATCTTCTCGAACAGGCAGGTACGGGTGATCTTGGCATCCACGTGCGTATGCACGGCGTAGGGGGCCAGCCGCCTATCGCCCTCGTCGGGATCGCCCTGCTCCCAGTGCCCGATATGCAGCAGAATCCCATAGGCCGGGTGCGCGACCGTTTTGGCAATCTCTTCCATGTTGTCGGCGAGGAGTGAGATGCCCCAGTGGGTCTCCGGCCCGACTGCGAAGCCGTGCTCCTGGCCAAAGACGCAGTACTCGCGGAACTGATCCGAGACAATTTCAAGCTGCTCCGCGCTCATCTTCTCCAGCTTGCCACCGGTGTCAATGCGCACCGTCTTTGCCCCCAGCGCCGCCGCCACTTGGAGATGCTCAAAGGCCAGCGCCCGGTTTTTTGCCCGCGCCGCCGCGTCGTCCTCCCAGACATGGCAGCCATCGGCGTGGTAGTTGACTAGGGTGAGTTCCCGCTCCTCCAAGCCGTGCCGCACCTTGCGGATAAAGCCGTTCTCCAGAGTGGGCAGAAGCCCGTTCCAGATGTCGGCAGCATCGAGACCGAACCGGTAGCGGCAGCTCTCTAAGTAACCAAAAATATCAATCGTGCCCTCGGACAGAAGGCCATGCACACTGTAGCCCGCAATAGAAATCTTCATATTTTTTCTTTCTCGTTTTACTTGCTCAAAAAGGGGCGGACGGCATCGGCAAGAATTCTGTAGCCATCGGCGTTGAGATGTAGCTTATCGGTGATAAAGAGCTCCGGGCGCGGTTCCTGGGTCGGGCCAAAGAGTTTTTCTCGTACCCGGATAAAGTCAACCCCGTTGCGCTGACAGAGCCGGGCGATAATCGCGTTGGCCGCGACCACAGCATCGCGCTGTGCCCAGCGGCTGGGGCTGCTGGTCAGCTCGATATAGGAAATCCGGGTATGGGGCAAGAGCTGCCGCACCGTGAGCACAAAGTCGCTGAAGTCCTGGGCCACTTGGCGGGGCGTGCGCTTGGCGTTAATATCGTTGGTGCCCGCGAACAAAACAAGCTGGCGCGGCTGGTAGGGGCGCAGAATCCGGGGGGCAAAGTGCGTGGCGTCCGGGAGCTGAGAGCCGCCAAAGCCACGGTTGAGCGTACCGTAGCCCGGAAAGTCCTGCTCCAGGCTCTTCCAGAGACGAATCGTGGAGCTGCCTACAAAGACAATGCCACCGGGCAGGGGGCGGCGCTTGCGGTCTGCTGCCTCAAAGGCCACAATTTCTTTTTCCCATTGTTTGGGGTTTGCTTGCATACTTTCTTAGTTCTCCATAGCTCGGGCGATTGCCTGCTCCCATGTCAGTGCGCGCCCCTGTGCATAAGCCGCCTCGAACGCCTCGTCACCCAGGGCCTCGCGTGTTTCCGCGAGGTGATAGCTGTGTCCTTTTTGTATGCTCGTAGGAACCGCCGAGCCGATTTCGTCGCGTAGTGTCTGTGCGGCTCCCCATAAAACGGCGGCTTGGTGAGGTTTGCTCTCACTCAGGCAGAGATTGGCGAAGGAATCGAGGCAGATCACCATGCCGTTCTTATCCCCAATCTCGCTGCGGGTACGGAGGCTCTGCTGGTAGTAGAGGCGTGCAGTGGCGTTATCGTTCTGACGCATAGCAACATTTGCCAGGTTCAGGAGCGATGAGGCAATTCCGTTTCGATCTCCGAGGGTTTGCTTGATGGTCAGGCTCTCTTCATGAAAGAGCTTCGCCGCCGCAAAGTCACCCTGCTGGTGCGCGATATTCCCCAGGTTATTAAGGGAGATTGAGATTCCACTTTGGTCGCCTATCTCTCGCTTGATGGCCAGGCTCTCCTCATGGAACGCTCGAGCAATGTCATGATCTCCTTGGAAGAAGGCTGCATTTCCCAGGTTGTTGAGCGAGCCGCCAGTGCCCTTCTTATCGCCGAGTTCCCTGCGGATCTCCAGGCTCTGCTGATTGTAGCGCTCCGCGACACCGTAGTCATTCTGCGTGCCCGCCAGGGTCGCTGCCCCGTGGAGCGCATCGGCGCGGGCGCGGGTACGTGCCTCGCCTCCTGGCTGCTCTAGCACCCGGTCGTACCACTCACGGCCTTCTGTCAGGTGCCCTCGTACTAACCAGAATTTTCCAAGGGCTCCTGCCAGTGCCTGGCCTGCCGCTGCAGTGTTGGGATCGGCCAGGCAGAACTCTAGGGCCACACGCAGGTTATCGTGCTCCCGCTCCAGTCGTTCATACCAGCTACCCTGCTCTGGCCCCGCGAGCTTCTGGAATGCTTCTTCGGCGAGCGACAGAAAGTAGTCCCGGTGCTGATCACGTGCCGCCTCGCCCATCCCGCTGTCAAGCAGACGATCCCGGGCGTACTGCCGAACCGTCTCCAGGAGGCGGTAGCGGGCGTTTCCCGCGTGCTCCTCGTAGGTTACCAGGCTCTTGTCTACCAGCAGTGTCAGCAGATCTAGAATCTCCCAGACTTCGATCTTCTCGCCTGAACAGACAGCCTCTGCCGCTTGCAGTGTCCATCCCCCCGCAAAGACCGCGAGGCGGCACAGGAGCACCTGCTGGCTCTTTTCCAGCAGATCGTAGCTCCAGTCAATGAGTGCGCGCAAGGTCTGCTGACGAGGGAGAGCTGTCCGAGAGCCCCCGGTGAGCAGGCGAAAACGGTTGTCCAAGCGCTCTTCGATCTGCTCGATAGGCATCGCCCTAACCCGTGCCGCTGCGAGCTCAATAGCAAGAGGGATACCGTCGAGGCGGTAGCACACCGAGGCCAGCGCCGGAGCGTTTTGGTTCGTCACCGTGAAATCCTCTTTGGCCGCCACCGCCCGCTCGATAAAAAGGCGCACGGCTTCAAAGTGCGAGAGGCTCTCTGCGGTGTAGGCCTTGGAAGGCTGGGGGAGGGAAAGCGAGGGGACGCGGTAGGTGCTCTCCCCCGTGATTCCCAGTGCTTCTCGGCTGCTGGCCAGAATACGCAGGTGGGGGCAAGTCTTGATCAGTGTGTGCGTGAGACGTGCGGCAGTCTCCAGGACATGCTCACAGTTATCTAGCATCAGCAAGAGCTGCTTGTCTTTGAGGGTGCGACTGAGCGTCCGGGTAATTGCCTCGCCAGGCACTTCTCTGACCCCCAGAACCTCGGCCAGTGTCTGAGGAACCAGTGCGGGATCGCTCACCGAGGCGAGCTCCACAAGCCAGGCCCCCTCCGGATACTGCTCCAGGGAGTCCGCTGCCACTTGTAGCGAGAGGCGTGTCTTGCCACAGCCTCCTGACCCCGTTAGCGTGAGCAGAGGCGAGTGGTGCAGGTGCGTCTTAATATCGGCAAGCTCTTTTTCTCGCCCAATAAAGCTCGTGAGCTGCTGGGGCAAGTTATTAGGATGCGTCGAGAGCGATTTGATGGGGGGAAAGTGATCGGGCAGCTCAGGGTGCTGGAGCTGGTAGACCTGCTCTGGCCGTGCGAGATCCTTGAGCTGATGACTGCCCAGATCACGCAGAGAGACGCCCTCAGGAAGTTGCTCCTCAACAAGCTCGTGGGTTGTCTGTGACAAGAGCACTTGGTCGCCATGCGCTGCGCTCAAGAGCCGCGCGACGCGGTTCAGTGGCTGCCCGAAGTAATCATTGTCACGGCTCTCCGCCTCCCCCGTGTGTAGCGCCATCCGGACTTTGAGGGGGAGCTGCTCGGACCAGTGAGCCGCAACCAGTGCGCGCTGAATCGTTAGTGCCGCTGAGAGGGCGTCTGGTGCTGTGTGAAAGGCGGCGCAAAAGGCATCTCCAAGCGTCTTGAAGATGGAGCCACGGGCCTTTTTAATTGCCTCGCGCAGGAGCGCATCGTGGCGCGCGAGGGCAAGTCGCATGGTCTCCGGGTGCTCTTCCCAGAGCCGTGTGCTCCCTTCAATATCGGTGAACAGAAACGTGACCGTTCCAATCGGCAGCTCAGACATGGGTGTTGTGTGGCATTATAGCTGACGCCATAAAAATAGTCCCAGGTAGGTTCCTGATAGTGCAACAAAGAGACTCGTCAAGAGCGCGTGACCGACCGTGAACAGGGGGCCTTTGGGCCAGTCCTCGTGGCGGAAGTAGAAGGCGTCTACCAGAATCCGGAAGAGCCAGAAGACCCCGATGAAGAGCGATATCGCTCGCGCCGCAGGACCACCGCGCAGTAGCTCGTCGTGGAGCACCAGGGTGACCGTGCCAAAAGCGACAATCGTCAAGACAATCGTTGCGCCGTAGATCCACATCACCTTGCGGTTGAAAGGGGAAAGTTTCGCCAGATCGTCGTGCCAGCGCAGCTGCTTGGGCACCTGGGAGCTGGCGATCAGCACGCAGAAGTGACCGGCTCCTGCCAGCCAGAGCGCGAGGTGGAACCACCAGGTCAGCGTGTGGCGGCAAATCACTTCGTGGAGCGTGGCGTAGAGCGGGACGATCAGGTTCTCGCGAAACGGCGCATGAAAGAGCAGCGGCAGCGGCCCCAGCACCCAGAGCCAGGTCCACACGCGCCCCGCCCCGTGAGGCCAGCGCTTCTCGACCCGCAGGAGCCGTGTCTCTAATAAAACAAGGGCACCGTGTAGCGCAAAGTAGACCAGCGGCCCGCCCCAAGCGCTTCCAGCCGGGTAGCTCAGCGCCAGCTCATGGAGCAAGCCGGAGATCAAAAAGACCCCGAAAGTCGCACCAAACACCCCGAACCGGCGGCGCAGGGGCGTGAAAAAGAGCAGCCGATCCATCTCGACAAACGCCAGGTTCCAGCGTCGGCTCCAGAAGTCCCGCAAGGAGCGGCTCCGCCACGGCTGGTCAAAAAGTACCCCGACAGGCCAGCCAAACCCACGCAGCACCAGTGTGAGTACCTCGGAGACGCCAAAGTGGATCATCAGAAGCACCGCCACGATCCCCAGCCAGCCAACCACGCTTGAGCCGAGGCTTGGCTGAAAGACAGCGACCAGTGCCGCCAGTGCGCCTCCGCACAGCATCGCGACGAAGCCGCCGGGAAAACGCACCTCCGCCGCCTTGAGGAGCGCGGGATCTACGCCGCCTCGCTTCTGGAAGGGGGCAGGGTCCATGCCGGGCCAGACCGAGAAGTAGAGCGCCAGCCCCCACGGAGAGAAAGCGCGGACGGTTGCCTGGGAGCGCTGCAGCAAGATTGTCGCCTTGAGCAAATAGAGCAGGCCGAGGCTGCTGACCAGCAAGCGAAGCCCCGGCCCCAGTGTCTGCCCAAAGACCAGCATCACCGCAAGGCCCGCCGCCGGGATGAGCCCTCCGACCACCCGCCGAACGCGGTCACCCGGAACGATGATGGTCAGGGCAACGGCGACGAGCCAGCACAGTGCCTGGACACCTAAGAGAGCAAACATTGTCGTCGTCACTGCCTATCGTACCTCTGCTGACGAGCTTTTTCCGCCAGCTCCTCGGTGCGCTCTGGGCAGCGGTCAATGGCCCAGCGCACCAGATCAAAGGACTTCAAAAGTGCCAGCTCCTCCACTTCTTCAAGTAGCGCGTCGCGCTCGGCGAGGGGC
>NZ_JAYUPA010000207.1:0-2101 GCF_043760365.1 Armatimonas sp. | reverse complement strand
AGCGCTCGATCAGCCCCTGCACCAGGTCCGGTGAGGGTTCCGTGCCTTGAAAAGCCGCCGCGCCCTGCTGCTCAAACATATCGCGAGAAAGCGTGAGTGCCAGCGGGTAGCCATGGGTCGAGGCCAGCAGCCCTGCATGCAAACCCTCAGGGATACCGCTGCGCTCCAAAAACTCCCGGCTCTCATCGGGACTGAGGTTGCGAAGCGGCAGAACCCGCACCAGACCCTGCCAGTCAGGATCGGCACGCCAGCCCGATGCCACTGGCTTGCGCCCCGCGAGCACCACAATAGTCTCACCAGGAAGCTCGGGAATCAGAGTCGCACGGAGCCAGCCTTCCAGCGGCTGAATGGTCTCGTAGCTATCGAGTAAGATCACCTGTCGCCCGGCCCCACTCTCATCGAAGCCTGCTAGGGTGAGTGCGGCCCGAAAGCCCTCGGGGGTCGGCTCTAGCTCCAGCCCGGAGAGAGCGGTGCAGGCCACTCCTAGTTCTGTGCAGATCGTAGCGTAGGCGTGCAGAAGTGTCGTCTTTCCCACACCGCCGGGGCCAAAGACACTCAGAACACAAAAAGGCGGCTCGGGCGCAAGAAGCGCCGCACGAAACAGTGCTCGCTCACTCTCCCTCCCCACCACCCGCCGCCGCGTCGCCGCCAGCCGATCCGCGATCCGTGTTGGCATAATAGCCCTATTGTACTCAATTTTCCGGCATTGGTTCCCATTTTACGTGGCCATCGGCAAAGATCAGCGCGCGGCCTCCGGGGCTGGGAATGTAGCCCAGCGGGGTATCAGACGGCTTTTCGATCTTACTTAGATTCGTCGGGCCACTGTAGGTATAGACAAAATCCGCCAGCACGTCGTTATTTTTGATGTAGGGCAAGATCGCGTCTTTCACGCTTGCCGGATCGTGCGGGAAGTTCTCGTCGTAGTCCTGCGCGTACATCAGCAGCCCCAGCCCCGCTTGCTTGGCATTGCTGATAGCGAGCTGCTTCATGAGCTTCTCAAAGGCAACGCGATCCAGGCTCACAATCGGCGCGGCGTAGAGCGCATCGTCGTGGGTGAAGAGCACGGCGGAGAGATCCGGGAGCAGGTAATCGGACTGCGCCTCCGCCGTCACTAATCCACGCACAAACTTCTTCTCCGGCCCCGGCTCGCTCGCCTCCAGCCAGAGCGCGTTGGTATTAGCGCTTCGACCTGCCTGACCCGTGAGCTTTGCTGGGTCGGCGCTCAGTGTCAGCGCCAGCTTTGGCGCTGGCTTCTCCACCACATAGGCGATCATGTCTTTGTCTTTGGGCGCTTCGCTCAGCGGCGTGACGGTTCCTTGAGCGATCTCAATTGTCTCCCAGGTATCTTTACGAACTCGGCGCTCCTCCACTTTCTCAAAGGTCATCGTACGTAGAAACAGGTGCTTCCCGTCGGTTGATATTCCACGTACGGAGAATATGCCCTCGAGAAAAACTCGCTTCGCGAGTGGTGAGTAACTACCATCGGCCTGTAAAACGCTGTAGAGCTGGGTCTTAGGCGTTTCTTTTGTGCTACCAGATAGTAAAAAACCCGAAAGTCCTGTCATCTCCCGTACCATCAATAATGTGGGAGGAAGCCCCGTTAGCCAGCGTATTGTTCCTCGATCCGCATCATAGATACCAAACTGCGACTTAATATCAGGATTATCCGACAAGAGGTGTTTCATCTCCCACTGCACGATCAAAGCACGCTTTGTCCCTGGGAACCATGAAAGCTGGGATATAGTTCGGTATGTTTCTTTAGCGGGGTCATCCTCAACCCGGTGAATCAGCTTAGAGGTACGGCGGAACGCATCATAAAGCCAGAGTTTTTGCTCACCGAACGGCTCTTTCACGTCGTCGGTGGGCTCGGGACGCAGGTCTTGTGTGATAAGCGCATAGCGGCCACCGGGCGCGGGCGCGACCTCACGAATCTTCCCTGTCAGCACGGGCTCGATCTTGCCGATGAGATAGGCGTTGGTCTTGGTGGTGATAATGCGCGGTGGGCGCGATCCGCTAGATTGTTTGCGAGCAAGTGTGGCGGTGGCGGCGAGGGCGGCGGCTCCCAGACCGAGTGTCAAGAAAAAATGGCGGCGGTTCATCG
>NZ_JAYUPA010000206.1:0-5872 GCF_043760365.1 Armatimonas sp. | reverse complement strand
CCGGTCTTGCACGACACCTACGCCGATCTCGCGGCGGCGTGTGAGGGCGCGGACTTGCTCCTCAACCACACGATTGTCTTTCCGGGGCCGCTGCTCTCGCAAAAGACCGGGCTGCCGTTTCTCTCCGTGGTGCTCCAGCCCATCGTCTTCTTCTCCGTGAGCGATCCCTGCATCCTGCCGCCGCTGCCGCGCTGGCAGGGCTTCCCAAGGCTCCCTAAGTTTCTGGTGCGCTTTGCCTTCCAGCAGGGCTGGCGTCTGACCCGGCCCTGGGCCCGACCCGTGGACGCGCTGCGTGCCGAGCTAGGCTTGCCGCCTGATCCCCGAAATCCCCTGATCGAGGGGCAGTTCTCGCCGCTTGGGACGCTGGCGCTGTTTTCGTCGGCGCTGGCGGCGGCGCAGCCGGACTGGCCACAAAACGCCGTGCAGACGGGCTTCGCTTTCTACGACTCGCTCGACGGTCAAACCGAGGCGCTCTCTCCTGAGTTGGAGGCGTTTCTTGCCGCGGGGGAGCCGCCGATTGTCTTTACACTCGGCTCGTCTGCCGTGATGACGGCGGGAGATTTCTTTGTGGAGGCTGTGAAAGCCGCGCAGCAGCTAGGCCGCCGCGCCGTCTTGCTGACCGGGCGTGATCAGCCGGTGCCACCGAACCTGCCCGCAAGTATTCTGGCCGTGCCGTACGCTCCGCACTCGCTTCTCATGCCACGGGGCGCGGCCACGGTGCACCAGGGGGGAGTGGGTACCACGGCACAGGCACTCCGAGCGGGCAAGCCGCAGGTTATTGTCCCCTTCGCCCACGACCAGCCGGATCACGCCGCCCGTATCACCCGCGCCGGGCTGGGAAAGACCGTTTATCGGGATCGGTGCAATGCGCACACGCTTGCCGCCGCGCTCGCGCCCCTACTCACAGACACTGCACTGCAAGCGCGTTGTCAATTGGTTGGGGAGCAGCTCCAACAAGAAGACGGTGTCGCCCGCGCCTGCGAGGCGATCGAGCGGCTTGCGGCGGCTCTGGTAAAATAGGTACTATGAGACGCTCTCCGCAACTAATGATCGCATTTATCATTGTGATTTTCACAATGGTCAGCTACCTGGGCAACCGTACCAACAACGAGTTCACGGGCAAAGTGCAGCACCTCGCCATGACCACCGACCAGGAGATCGCGGTCGGGCTGCAGTCGGCGCCACAGATTGCGGCACAGTACGGCGGGGAGAGCCGCGATGCCAGCGCGGTTGCCAAAGTGCAGCAAGTCGGGGAGCGGCTGCTGAGTCGGGCGATTAAACAGACACCCTACAGGTTCCAGTTTCATTTACTGGCGGATCGGAAGACCATCAACGCCTTTGCGCTCCCCGGTGGGCAGGTCTTTATCACGGAGGCGCTCCTGCGGAAGCTCCACACCGAGGGCGAGCTGGCAGGCGTGCTCGGACATGAGATGGGGCATGTGGTCGGGCGGCACGGAGCGCAGCAGCTTGCCAAGCAGCAGCTCACGCAGGGGCTGGTCGGCGCGGCAGGGGTGGCGAGCTACGACCCCGACAACCCGGGGCGCAGCAT
Source organism: Armatimonas sp. (assembly GCF_043760365.1). Lineage (GTDB taxonomy): Bacteria > Armatimonadota > Armatimonadia > Armatimonadales > Armatimonadaceae > Armatimonas. The sequence continues at coordinate 4,323 of NZ_JAYUPA010000206.1, read as the reverse complement.
GGCAACGGGTCAGATGGCTCAGCTGGTCGCCTCCACGATCAATATGAAGTTCGGGCGCGACGACGAGCTCGAGTCCGATAAACTAGGCGTTCGGTTTCTCGCACAAGCGGGCTACGATCCGCGTGCGATGATTGGCGTGATGAAGACACTACAGGCGGCGGGTGGGGGTGGGCGTCAACCCGAGTTCTTCAGCACGCACCCCAACCCGGAGAACCGCATCGCCCATATTCAAGCCGCCATCGAGCAGGAGTTCTCCAGCGGCATCCCCACCGGCCTGGAGCCGTAGGCGCTACAGGCGGGTCTGGACAGCACGTTCGATTTCTTTCCCATCAATCTGCCCACTCCAGTGCTTCAAAATCTGACTGTCTTTCACCAGCAGCACCGACGGCACAGACTTCACGCCCCACGCCTGCCAGATCGTCTCGCCGTTCAGCAGGATCGGGTAGGTGAACTTGGTTTTTGACTTGGCGAGAAACGGCACCACTTTTTGGGCACCCTCTTCATCGAGTGAGATCCCAATGACGGTGAAGTTTCCCTTCGCGGCGTACTTCACCTGAAGCTTCTGCAACTCCGGCATCGCTTTCACACACGGTACGCACCAGGTTGCCCAGAAGTCTACGAGCAGTAGCTTGCCTTTGAGAGACTCCAGAGTCACCGTCGCGCCGCTGGGGGTCTTGAGTGCAAAAGGCGGCGCGGGGCGCGGTACAGGGGCCGGGATATAGGCCTCGGGGTCTTTGAGAAAGCGCTCTATCTCGCCCGTGTTGCAGAAGTAGTACGTCTTGCCTTTATAGGCCACAGCCCCTGCGGGTTTCTCCTCGCCCTCGCCGCTCTGGGAGCAGATCAGGCAGAGCGCCTTTGCCGGTAGCTTACCCGTCACGCGCTGCGCTTTCTCTTGAAACAGTGTTCTCATCATCTTAAAAATTCCTCGCGAAGGCGATACCGATGCGCTTATTGAATGCCGCTATTAAGCTGACACTCTCGCCGCGCTTGCTAAACCACGAGAGCGTCGTGTGGCCGTACTTACCATCGCACATTGGCAAGAGCACCAGATCGTCGCGTAGCGCAAAACTTGCCCCAAATGGCGCGAGAACTTGCTTGCCAAACTCCGAGTAGGCCAGCCCCACATACGGCGCGAGTTTGCCACTCTCACCGCCGAGCTGCTTTTGCGCCGAGACAAAGTAGCTCATGCCCGAGGGCGTCCCGATCCGATCGCTGGAGAAACCGGCGACAATCCCAGGACGATTCTCACTCTCGGGCTGGATAAAATAGTTGCCCACGGGATTGAGCTTCGCCTTGGGCGCGTTGGCGTTGAACTCTGCTCCCACCTGAAAGCGCGGCGAGACCCGCCCGGTCAGAGTCGTGCGCCAGCGAGGGCGTTCCTGCACGGAGTCCACGTAGCGCTGGGAGAGCTGAAACTTACCTTGAACGCCACTCGCACGGAGCGGCGACCCTTCACCGGGTCAGCCCGTTCACGGAGGGAGGGTCGATCGCAGCTTATCTTTGACAGACTGTCCACTTTTCTCTTGCTCCTGTGCCCACCCTGCGCTGGAGAGCAGAGCCATCAGGCTCAGAGGGAGCACAGTGAGCACAAGAGCGCGGCTCATGCGGCAGTCTTTACTTTGCAACAGGCGCAGCAGTCGCAATCACAGGACGTGCAGTCGCAGCAGCAAGTGCTGGTGGTGCAGCATCCCGCACAGCAGTTGATTGATGTGGTATTGGTTTCGAAATTCATTGTTTTGACCCTTTACTTTCCGGTGACAAACGCCCCGAGTGCGCTGAGCGCCTCGGGTTTGACCTTGCAGTAGACCACTCGCCCGCGTTTTTCCGTCTCGATCAGCCCCGCGTCGCGCAGCTCATTTAAGTGGTGCGTGATGGTGCTTGGTGCACAGGGCACCTGACAGCGGATGTAGCACGCCGCCGTCCCCTCGCAGTCGCCGCAGCACTGCCCACCCTCCGTGTAGCCACACGTCGAGCCGCAGCAGCGGATGCAGTTAAAAACCGCGAGCCGCGTGGGATCGGCGAGCGCTTTGAAGATCGTTACAATATCGGGCATGGTCTACCTTTCGATCACTGTCGAAATGTTATCACAGGATTTTGAATACTTCAATAGTTATCGAAGTATTTTTTCTCAGGGAACTATTTTACTCGAATCAATGGTATCGTACGAAAAGTGATGCGAGCGACAATAATAATCTGGTTGGCAGTTTGTCTGATTCTGGGAATGATTCCTAGAGTACCAGGCGTTCGGCTTGTCTGCCGCATGACGGGCCAACCGATGGCGATCAACGCCGAGCAAGCCTGTTGCAATGTCGTTACGGGCCACAATGGTCAGCTTGTGTTGCAAGCGCCGGGCTGCTGCGAGCTCCAGATCACCCCGGCAGGGTCGGATGCGCCGCCGACGGTTCTGAGCGACACTCCGCCGCTCGTCGTCGCACTTCCCTCACACCTGGCTCTTGTGCCGCAGGTGGCGTTTATTGCGCCTCCGACAGCACTGTCTCCTGTGCAGTCTCACGCGCCGCGTGGCCCGCCTCGAAACCCCTCGGCTCCCCGTGCTCCCCCTGCTTTCTCCTAAACCATCGCTTATTTCTTGTGCCTTGCCTCGCGCCAGGCCCCGATGTTTTTGGAGAAAATAATCATGAAACCTGTTTTGAACTTGACTGCCGCGCTCACAGTCGTGGCTTTATTGTCCTCCGTGGCTTTATCGTCCTCTGTTTTCGCGTCAACCCCGAAGCCCTCTTGCTGTACCAAGGGCTGCTGCGAAGAAATTGGCGTAGATCGCACCGCCTCCCACGGCAAGCTTCTTATCTTTGTCGCCAAAGCGACACGCCTCGCCTGCAAGATGGGTTGCTGCAAGAGCGAATCCGTTAAGGAAACTCGTTGGACGGGTAAGCGAAACGAGGAAGTACTTGTCTCGAAGAGCACCTGTACAATGCCGAATGGCTGCTGCGCGGACTCCTGTGCTAGGCCCGTAGAGATTTCCTCGCTACCCGCTCGGTGGATCCGTCACGGCAAAGGAACCTTGTTCGTCAACGCGGGGCAGAAGGCTCCCGCCTTTCTTCAACCGTATGACTCGGCGACGAAAATGACCCCGAACTGCTGTACCAGCGGTCAAGACTGCTGCGCAACAGGGTGTTGCCGCGCATGAGACGCACACGCGTCGGGCTGGTCGTCTCTCTGGGTGCGGCCAGCCTTCTTCACACGCCCCTGGCACGTGCCCATGAGCCGCTCTGGGGCGAGACACCTCAGACCTTTGCCTTTGGTGTGATTCACCCCGAGCTACGTTTCGCCCGTGGAGAGTCGCGCTTCTCTGTTCAGTACGCGCCCAAGACCACGGAGAACCTGAAGCTGGAGGTGATTCAGCGTGGCGCAGGCGGAGCCGCAGACGATATTTTCCTCACCCAGAAGCGCCGCACCCGTGCGACATTTGGCCCAGATTTCAAGCAGATGGAAGCTCTGGTCGTGGGCACTGCGATCAACCGGCCCGGCTTCCAGCTTGGCTACGCCTTCGCGCACGAGCGGCTCACGGACACGATCTGGGCAAGTGCTGTACACACGCGCACTCGGAGCGAGCGCATGACGGAGCTAGATGCAGCGTACGGCTACTGGCTCAAGCGTGCGAGGACTCCTGCGGATCACGGCTTCCTGATTGCACTGGGTGGCCACCACGAGGCGCTCCGAGCAAGCTCTCTGACGGGCGTTCACACCTCGCTCATTCTCACCAAAGGCCCGACCCAGACTCGGGTCGGGCTACTCTTTCCCACCAAAGGCCCTGCGCAGCTGCGCTTCGGCCTGGAGGCACTTTTATGAAAATCAACCTCACTTTGGCAGCTCTTGTGCTGCTTCTGCTTGCAGCGACCGACTCTCACGCCGAGATTAAAAATGTTCGGATGGGAGTCAACGGTGTGACGTGCCCTACCTGAGCGGTCAGCCTCGATAAGGGGCTGAGGCGCCTGGCAGGCGTCGAAAAAACAGCACTCACGGTGGAAAAGAAATCCGCATGGGTAGAGATTAAGATCAAAGCGGGAGTTTGGATAGATCCCCTCCGCCTCGTGAAAGCCATTGCCGAGGCGGGGTACCAGGCTCGTCGCGACGATATTTTACTGACCCTCACAGGAACGCTCGTCCGAGAAAAGGGAGGCTATCTCCTGCAAATGAGTGATGTCAAACCGGAGCCACAGGTTCTCTTTGTACAGAGAGACTCTGTAGTTTTGGAAGATCTAGTAGGTGTACCCGTCGAGGTGGAGGGCTTCTATGGCACGCAAAAAGCCGGAGTACCAATGACTCTGCGCCTCCTGAAGATTCAGAAACTTTAGCCTCGAAGAA
>NZ_JAYUPA010000205.1:0-5875 GCF_043760365.1 Armatimonas sp. | reverse complement strand
ATGAGCTGACGGGCGATGATGTCGAGGAGCTGCTGGAGACCAGCGAGGAGTTGTAGACAATGCGTTTTGGAGTTGCGGTACTCGGGCTGGACCACTGGTACACGGCCCACGGTGTGTGTGAGATTGCGAGCAAGTCCGAGAAAGTCGCGCTGCTCGGGGTGAGCTCCCCGGAGCCGACACACCGAAGCTGGGCCCGCGAGAAGTACCCCGAAATTATCGTCACCGATGACCCACCCACTCTCTGCAGCCGCGATGATGTGCACTTGGTGGCGATCTGTGCCCCCACTGCCGCCGCCCCCGCGCTGGCCAAGCACGCACTCCGTGCTGGTAAGCACGTGGTTGCCGTCAAGCCCGCTGCACGCTCTCTCACTGAGCTCGATATTGTGATCGCTGAAGCCGAGGCCGCCGGGAAGTTTTACGGCTCTTTTGAGGGAATGCAGCGCCTGACGCCCCGTGTGCAGAAGCTCCGTGAGCTAATCCATGCGGGCGCAATAGGGACACCGCTCTCCTACCATCAGATCGGGCACGGCGGGTTGCCATCGCCCTGGCCCGGCCAACCCGGCGGCTCCCCGAGCTGGTGGATAGATGCCACGCAGGCTCCCACGGGTGCCTGGGCCGACCACGCGATCTACGCCATTGATCTCGCACGCTTTGTCTTTGGCGGCGAGATTGTCTGGAGCGCTGGGCTGATCGAGAAAAGAGTGCACACGGAGCTGGCTCTTGAGGACTATGGGATCGCGCTCCTCAAGCTCCAGCCCAACACAGGCGGCTCGCCCGTCTCCCTCATGCTTGAAGACACCTGGGCCGCCGCGCCCGGTGGCGGAGCGCACCGCGTGCTCTTTATCGGCACCCACGGCACGATTCGTCCGGAAGGCAACGACTGGATGGTGAGTGCAAACGGCGAGGAAACACGCCACGTCTCGGACGAGTCCCCCTTCTTCCCCCTTGATGTCCTCGCGGACGCACTTATGACTAACACCCCTATCCCCTGGAGCGCCGCCGATGCCCGGGCAAACCTGGCGGCGTGTTTTTCAGTGTATTAGCCCGCCTCAACCCACCCTGAACCCACCCGGCTCTTCGTTCGTTCCTCACTGCGAGCCACCCTCCCTCAGGGCAGGGAGGGTTAGGGAGGGTTTTCTCACCCCTTCCCGGGTACCCTCTGGGTGCTGAGGGAAGGGGCCGGGGGATGGGTACGGAGGGGATTGGTCTACCCAAATATAAGACAAACGGGCGCGGGGACTTCGATCTTCGTGCCCGTTGCCGCGAGCTTCCCTGTCTTTTTGTCGATTCGGAACGCGATAATGCTATCGCTATTTTGATTCGCGGCGAAGAGGAAATTGCCGGTGGGATCAATCGCGAAGTTACGCGGAGTCTTGCCCTGGGTCGGCTCATTGCCCACCGTAGCGAGCCTGCCGTCCGCCCCAATCGAGAAAATCGCGATACTGTCGTGGCCGCGATTGGAGCCGTAGAGGAACTTCCCATCGGCACTGACATGAATGTCTGCACAAGAATCACCGTTCTGGTAGGACCGGGGCAAGGTGGTGATGGTCTGAAGCTCGCGCAGTGCACCCGAAGCTTTGTCCCAGGCAAAGACCGTGACCGTGCAATCGAGCTCATTGATGGCATAGACAACGGGCTTCTTCGGGTGAAACGCAAAGTGACGCGGCCCGCCGCCGGGATGAATGGAAGCAAAGGCAGGATCACTCGGAACCAGCTTTCCCGTTTTCGCGTTGGGCCGAAAGATCATCACTTTGTCGGTGCCCAGATCGCAACCGTAAGCCAGCTTGTTGCTCGCGTCCAAGTTAATCGAGTGCGCGTGCGGGGCCTCTTGACGCGCCTTGTTGGGCCCACTGCCGCTGTCCTGAACCGTGTCGGTGGCGGGGCGCAGCGAGCCATCGGGATTCACGGGCAGCATCGCAAAAGTGCCGCTGGAGTAGTTGGCAACCAGCACATGGCTCCCAGTCTTGAGCAGCGAGAGATGGCACGGATCGGCTCCTTGCGAAGGCTGCTGGTTCACGAAGGTTAGTGCCCCACTCTCCGCATCATAACGAAACGCTGCAACTTGCCCCTCGCCCGTCTCCGCCGTGGCAAAGAGCCGGTGGTTCTTACGATCTGCCACCAGAAACGAGGGATTGGTGATCTTGGGAATACTCTGCGGGATGCGCGTCCACGCCCCGGTTGTGTCGTCCATGCGAAAGGCGTAGACTCCCTCGCTCTTGGTGTTATTGGTATAGGTTCCGACAAAGACAATGCTCATAGAGCCTATTGTAGCGTACAATACACCATGAAGCCTCTTGCTGCGCTGACGCACTTTACTGCGGCTTCGCTCGTCTATGTCTTGGCCTACACGGTGGGGATTGTTGTTTTCTGTCTGTTTGCAAAAAAGCGTCGCCTGCTCACGGAGGGTATGGCCTATGTGGCGATGACGGGGCTGATCGGGGGGCTGGTCGGAGCGAATCTTGGGCAGTTTTTCGCCACGGGGGGTGAGCCCGGCAAGAGCGTCCTGGGCGGGTTTATCGGCGGCTACTTAGCGGTGATGCTCGCCAAAAAACGCCTCGGCCTAATCCGGCCCACGGGGGATTTATTTGCCGTCGCGCTCATGGCCGGAGAGGCTGTCGGGCGCTGGGGCTGTTTTCTGGGGGGCTGCTGTGGCGGCCGCGAGTGCACGCTCCCGTGGGCAATCCAAAACCACCACCCTACCCAAATCTATCTCTCCGCCGCCTGCGCTCTTATTTTAGTGATCTTATTGCTCACCGAGAAATTCTACAAACCCGCCGAAAATGGGATCTGGTATCTGCAAGGCGCACTCTACTGCCCCGCTCGCTTTCTCATTGAGTTCTTCCGCGACGGTGCAACGCGCCACGGTAGCCTCTCGACAGCGCAGTGGGTCTGCCTGGGCGGTCTCGCTTTCTTCGTCTATAAACTCGCCAAGGAGAAACCCTTTGCAACAAAATCAAACGTACCGCTGCCCTAACTGCCAGATCGAGCTGGGCGAGTCGCTCGCTCGGTGCCCCCACTGCGGCATGACGCTCCAGCAGGCGCAGCCCTCCGAGGCGTTCACCAGAATCCCCCTTCTCGACGGCTTTCTGGGGACGCTCGCCAGCATGCTCCTGATCCTCACCGGCGTCGGCACAATTGGAGTTATCATCGCCTTCCTCAGGCTCCGCACACGCTATCCCTATTTTTGTACCGGGCTGGCCGTCGGCGGTGCGCTGCTTATCCTACTGATTTTAGGAATATTTCTCACCTGCCTCGGAGGCATCGGACGATGACCTGCCCAAACTGCGCCGCACCCGTCACCGCCGAGGTGGTTCGCTGTGCGCAGTGTGGTGCTCTTCTGCCCATGGAATCAGGTCGGCGCTACCATGTCCATGACCCGAGCTTACGCTCCCGCGACCGTTTCTTGTCCGTTTTCGTCCTGCTCTTCACCCTCGCAACCACCCTTCTTACGGTCTGGTACTTCGGCTGGCCCTGGGCTATCGCAGGCACTTGGGCGGGTTTTCTTCTGGCCTCACTGCTCTGCCGGTACCCTTTATGGTCGAACTTCCTAACGGGTGTTTTGTCTTTGATCACCACCTGTGTGGTGGCCCCCCTAGAGGTTTTCCTGCTACTTCCCACGCCCTGGCGCTGGCTGGGAGTTCTCTGGCTGGTAGGAAGTCTTGTGATGACCATACGCACTTTCTACCAGATGGGATTTATTCGCAAATCATGATAACTTTTCCAGAGGAAACCACGGGGCTTTGCCCCACTTGTCTACGCTCAGTTCCGGCGACGATATTTGAGGAATCGGGCCGTATCTGGATGCGGCAGCGCTGCGCAAAGCATGGGGAAAACAAAGCCTTGCTGGCGAGCAATGCGGCGGAGTATCTAAGATTTCGCACCTACGCCGTGGATCGTAGCGCGGGCGGAATCGGCTGCTGTGGGCCGGGAACGGAGTGCGCGGACGGCCCACCGACGTGCGTGCTGCTGCTCGAAATCACGCAGGCCTGCAATCTTAGGTGCCCGACGTGCTATGCCGATGCACGCGGCCACGAGATGATGGACGACGACGAAGCAAAACGGCGCTTAGACAGCTTCTTTCAAACCCAGAGCCGCCTGGACGTACTCATGCTCTCCGGGGGCGAGCCGACCATTCACCCGCGCTTTATCGAGCTTTTAGACATGGCGCTGGAATATCCCATTGACCGTATCGTCATCAATACTAATGGCCTACGCCTCACACAGAGCAAGAGCTTAGTGGAAGCACTCCAAGCCCGCAAGGAGCGCATCGAGCTGTATTTTTCCTACGGTAGCTTCCGCCCCGACGTGCATCAGCGGCTCTACGGTAAAGACCTAGTAGCACGCAAGCAAGAGGCGCTACGAATCGCCACCGATGCAGGTCTATTCATCAATCTTGTACCGACAGTAGAGGCGGGAGTGAACGACGACGAGATCGGCGATCTCTATCGGTTCGCACTCGCCCATGAGACGATCTGCGGGATTACCTACCAGCCCGTGATGGACAACGGGCGCTACGAGCACGGCTACGATCCGGGCGCACGGCTCACACTCACCGGGGTTCTAGAGCGCCTCGTGGCTCAGACCAATGGGGCGCTCCAGCTCTCGGACTTTGTGGGGCTCCCCTGCTCGCACCCGGACTGCTGCGTCCTGACCTACGGAATTCTCGATGAAAAACGGAGTGTTCTGACACCTCTGCCGCGCCACCTAGATGTCGCACGGTATCTCGATCTCTTCTCCGACAAGATCAGCTTCTCAGGGCTGATCGAGGGCGCTCTGAAACGCGTCTGGAGCGACACCGTGAACCTGCGCGCAGGCCGCACGCTCCGCGACTTAATGACGCTCTACGCCCACAGCGGCGTCAAAGACTTACTTCCCCTGCGCAACGACCCACAGGCCGTGGGCCGCCGCACGTTTCGGATTGTCGTGAAGCCCTTCATGGACGCGCACACGTGGGATCAGAAGCGCGTGGATCAGTGCTGCACCAAGCTCCTCAACGAGAAAGGCGAGGCCGTTAGCTTCTGCGAGTACAATGTCTTCCACCGAGGCCGCAAGCCCGAAGTCAGCGGCCTCCAGCTGGCGGTTCTGAAGTAATAGCCCCACACGTTTACCGTGCAGGAATCCGCGCCCCCAGCACGGAAATGGGTTGCATGCGTCCTACCCGCCCCCTGGCGTTTCTTGCCCTTGGCCTCGCCGCCGTCTCCTCGCACACCGCTGCGCCCCGTGCGGCGACGCTTCGACAAACGGAGCAGAGCTACACCAAGCGTGATGTGCAGATTCCCATGCGCGATGGCACCAAGCTCTACACGGTGATCTACGCGCCCAAGAACGAAACAAAAAAACACCCGATTCTGATGGTGCGCAAGCCCTACACCGACGAGGGCTACATTCAGGTCTTTCAGGATGTCCGTGGAAAGTATCTGTCTGAGGAGAACTACGAAAATGTTCGGCCACTCAGCCGCGATGGTAAGACCGTGGACGAGAGCACCGACACCTACGACACAGTTGCGTGGCTTTTAAAGAATATCCCGAGCAACAACGGCAAGGTGGGCCTGACAGGCGTCTCGTATCCCGGTTTTTATGCCGCCGTCGGGGCGGTGCGGGCACATCCCGCGCTCAAGGCCGTCTCGCCGCAAGCGCCCGTGACCGACTGGTTCCTCGGCGACGGGGCTTTTATGCTCGTGACGACTCCCCCGGCTAAAGCCGGGGGCTTCTTGGGAAATCCATGAGGCAATCCTCTTGATTAACTCCCAAAGGCTCCGTCCGAGCCGTGTTTTCTTGACGGGGAAATGCCCTGTTTTTGATGTTGATTGCGGCGTTAAAGTCACGATCAAGCGAGAAACCACAATGCAGACAGTTGTACAACCTATCCTTCAGT
>NZ_JAYUPA010000204.1:0-5879 GCF_043760365.1 Armatimonas sp. | reverse complement strand
ATGCCGACCACTGGCGCGAGGCAATCCAGCCCTATCTCAAACCCGGCGAAGAAAACCTCGCCTGTCCCAATGCCAAAGTGGGCGATGGCTACGCGATGGAGCCACGTCTCTCCAACACCGATCTAGACACATTAGAGTACCCCGCCGAGACCATTCTTCTCTACGAAACCGACGCGCCCGACCAGAAGCCCCGTCCCCCGTTTACCAAAACGCGACACGGAGCCCCTAATATTGCCTTCGCCGACGGCCATGTCAAGTACACCTACAGCGAGCACCAGAAATCCCTCCACGCCCGCAACGACGAGCTCCTAGCCAAATCCCCCAAAACCCCGTAGGCCCATTCATGGGTCTTGCCGGGCGCGAACACCGCTCATAACCCGCTACGCGGGCGGGCCGATTTATCCGCTCGAATTCAGGGCCGGGGCCGCATACTAACAAAGACGGCTCTCGCTCGGAAAGGCTATTTCGGATTTTTTCTTTCGTGCAAGCAGGATATAATAAACGGTTACAATGTACGAACTGGTTGTTGAGAGGCATTTTTCCGCCGCGCACTTTCTGCCGGACTACCCCGGGCCGTGTTCACGGCTCCATGGGCATAATTTTATTGTCCGGGCCTACGTCCGCGGCGAGCGCTTGGACACACGTGGCATGCTCCTAGACTTTGGGGTGCTGAAAAAGGCGCTGCTGGAAATACTAGAGGAGCTGGATCACTACGCTCTCAACGAGCTGCCCGCCTTCGCCACGCAAAGCCCAACCACAGAAAATATCGCCCGGTGGATCGCGGAGGCGCTATGTGCACGGGAGCTGGGCAGCGCAGACGTACACAAGGTCGAGGTCTGGGAGACACCAGGACAAGCCGCAACCTACTACCCACTGCCACAGGCAGGATAAAAGAGAACCATGGACGAGAGAGCACTTCCGCCCCCGATCACGCTACGTGAGCTGACACGTATTGTTGGCCGTCGCTGGCTACTAGCGGTCAGTGTTTTTCTTCTGACGGTCGTTGCCACCTACTTACTTACCAAGCGTATCACTCCCACCTACGAGAGCAAGTCGCGGGTGCTGTTAGAGTCTGGCACCAGTGGTTCATCGAGTGGTCTAGGGAGCCTTCTGGGCCTGGTAACCGGCGGAGGCAGCGGCAATGCCTCGCTAGACACGGAGATGGAGAAGATCGAGACCCAGGAGTTCTACATAAAGCTCCGGCAGCTCGCGGGGCTGGGGGAGATGGGGATCGAAGAGGTGCAGTGGCGACTCCAGCTCGCCGCCGGACGCGGGGGCCAGGTGATGATCTTCACTGCCCGCGGGTTAACGGCGCAGCAGGCACAAAAGATCGCCAATAGTGCCGCCGTTCTCTATATCGAGCTCGCCCGAAAAGACGCAAAAGACCGTATCCAGCTCGACCGTAAGCGTCTGCTTGATGCCTCCGCCCTTGCGCGGCAGGGAAAAAACCGCACAGAGCGTGCGTTAGAGCGCTTCAACAAGGGGATGGCCGCCTCCGATCCCACAGCTTACTTCCGGGGTCGCGCCGAGCGGACGATCCTGGTACGCAGAGATCTGGAGGAAGCGCGCAAGCAAGAAGCCGCCTTAGTGACGCAGATCCAGACCCAGGAGAAACAGTCCAAGAGCTTGCCTAAGGAGCTTGTCAATAACTATGGACTTATCAAGAACACCGTAATTGATGTGTTCCGCAGTGAGATCGCCCTTCTGAAGGCCCAACGAAAAGTCAAGCTTCTTGACTATCAAGAAGACAGTCCCGAGGTCCAGACGCTCGACACCGAGATTGCCGCCAAGCAAAAAGCCATTGAGGAGGCGCAGAAAGATGCGTTCTCTATCGGCAATAAGAATGTTGGTCTCAACCCGGACTACATCACGACAAACAGTGAGCTGCTTCGTGCTCGTGCCACTCTGGCGACCCTGCGCAAAACAATCGCCGAGACCCAAAATCTACTCAACGCGCTGGAAAAAGAGCAGACAGGGCTCGCGGATAAGCAGTTCCAGTACCTCCGGCTGCGCACCGATTTCGAGGCCGCTGCGGAAGCGGACAAGACGGCGCAGACCGGCCTGATCGCCAGCACGCTCAAAGAGGCCACGGGGCAACCCTATGTGCGCGTGATTGACTGGGGCCGCAAGCCAGACTTGCCTCTCTCACCCAAGCCACTTCTGAACACGATTCTCTCTGTCTTTCTGGGGCTCTTTCTGGGAATCGGGCTACCGCTTCTGGCGGAGTATTTCTCCACCAAGCCACGAAGCGACGCGCTGATCTTTGAGGAGCCGCTGCCTGCCCTGCCGCTGGTAGGGGGTATTCCCCTTCTCGGAACCGCACCCGCCGCTGCGCCAGGCAACCTGAGCGCACGCGATGAGGACCGGCTCCGGGAGATCGGGTACTGGCTGGCGCACCGTGAGCCGAGTGGCCCCGTCCCTGTGCATCTGCTGCTCGGGGTGCGCTCCGATGACCGGGCGACGACTCTGGCAGCGCAGCTTGCTGACGTGCTGGGGCAGGATGGTGTCCGGGTGGCCCACCTGGAGGTGGACACCCCGTCGCTGGCGGAGCTTCCCAAGAAGCTGGCAAATCTCGCGGCAGCGGGCAACGATCTGATCTTGCTCGCGGGCCCTGCGGTCTGGAATGTCCGCGCCGTCGGGCCACTAGAGAAGCTGGCCGGTGGATTGGTTTTAGTCGCCTCACCCGACACGCCCGTGGAAGAGAGCGTCACCCGCGCCCGACGGCTCCTGACCAATGGCTACACCCCGCGCTTTCACGGCGTGATCGCCGCCGAGGAGCTACCCGCACTTGCCGCTCTAGAGATAACAAAGCCATGACTTCACTTCTTGCCGCATTTCTGCTTTTAAGCCCCCAGGAGACGCAGCCTCCCCCGCTGCCTGTTCCTCCCAGTGTGGTTGCCGCCAATGTCCCGACGGACTACAAGCTCGACACCGATGACTTGGTGCAGATTGAGGTAGATCGGCATAACTACCTCAACCGGGCGATGCGCGTCCCCATTGATGGCGCTTTGCGCTTTCCACGCCTTCTCACGCCCATTCCCGTTCGGGGCCTCACCTGCGCCCAGATTGCCACCAAGATCACCGATGCCTTGCAAAAAGAAGGTAAGCTTCGTCTGCGCGAGGGGCAAGTTCAGGTAGCGCTGATTGGCACGCGCGTTCGCCGTATCTATGTTCGGGGAAATGCTACCTGGGGGCGCGATCTGGATCTGAGAAACGGCTGGCGGGTGACGGAGCTCATCACCATGCTGGGCGGAATTCCCCAGCCAGATCGTATCACGGTGCGCCTTATCAACCCCGTGCGCCCTGTGCCATTGTTGCTGGATATTGCGGGAATATTAAAAACTCCCGATCATCCGCAGAATGTCGCGCTGCTCGAAGGCGACACGCTCACCATGGATCAGCCACTCCGAAAACGGCTCTTCATCAGAGGGGAGGGGCCTCGTGGCCTCCATGAAATAGATGAGCGCTTTGGACTGCGTGCCGTGCTCGCCCAGTTTGGCTACAGTGTCGTGAATGCATCGGGCGACCTGCACCACGTTGTGCTAAAACGCAAGACAATTACGGGCGATGTGAACTCCCCGGAGACCATCACCAAGCTCGATCTCTACGCGCTGCTCACGGATGAGAGTGTCGCAGATGTGCCGCTACAAGATCTAGACACACTGGAGATTCCTGCCTCGCTAGACTTTGTCTATGTCTGGGGCGAGCTGGGCGGCTCGCGCAAGTACCCGCTACCCCAGGACCGCAAGACCTACCTTCAGGACATCATGGCGAACGCCAGTATCACCACGGGTCAGGCGCGTATCGGAGCCATTAAAGTCGCACGCCTGGGAGCCGACGGCAAGTACACGCTTCTGGGCGAGTTCGACTGGGGCAAGTACCTCAAGGACTTCAAGCCCGAGCGCAACCCGGAGATCAAGCCGCAGGATCTGGTCTATGTACCGTCGGTGCGCCACGCGGATCCCAATACGGTCATCAATCAAATTGTGGGAGGGGTGCAGGGTCTCTTCTTCCTGCGCAGTATCTTCAAGCTTTGAGCGAACCCTCCTCCCCCCCTTCCATTATTGTCCAGGGTATTTCGAAAAGCTTCCAGCGCACTGCCGGACGCGGCGGCGACTTGCGTGAGCGTTTTGCGCGACGTGTGCGCGGGGAAAAGCAGCCCAGCGGTGTGTTTCTCGCACTGGAGGATGTCTCTTTTACGGTCAAGCCTGGTCATCCTGTCGGGATCATCGGACACAATGGCTCGGGGAAGTCCACGCTCCTCAAGCTCCTCACCGGAATTCTCAAGCCCACAAGTGGCAGCCTCGCGGTTCACGGGCGTATCGGGGCTTTAATCGAAGTGGGCGCGGGTTTCCATCCCGATCTCTCAGGCCGCGAGAATGTCTTTCTGGCGGGCTCGATTCTCGGGCTCACTCGCCAGCAAGTGCACGCGCGCTACGACAAGATCGTAGACTTTGCCGGACTCGCGGACTTTATGGAGACCCCCGTGAAGCGCTACTCATCGGGGATGTACATGCGCCTGGGGTTTGCCATTGTCGCGCACTTAGATCCAGAAGTGCTGCTTATTGATGAAGTTTTGGCTGTGGGCGATGCGTTTTTTCAGAACAAGTGCCTGCGCTTCTTAAAAGACTTCGTGAAGAAGGGTGGCACGGTGGTCTTTGTCAGCCACGCTCTGGGGCAGGTGGAGCTCCTGTGTGAGGACTGCCTCTGGCTCGACCATGGTAAAGCACGCTTCTTTGGCCCGACAGAAAAAGCAATAGCTCTCTACCACGACGTGGTCAACGAGCGTGAGGACGCTGAGTTTGCACGTCTCTACCCGGTAGAGTGGGAAGCTCAGCAAGCGGAGAAACGCAGCAAAGACGAAGAGGCACGGCGGGAGGCGCAGCGTGTTCAGCGTGAAGCCTACGACGCGGAGTGCGCGGAGCAAGAGCGCCTTGCGGCTCTCAACGAGGAGCGCACGGCTGCCGAAGCGCTCTTGCAGGAGGCAGAGGCGGCGCGCAAGACCGATCCCCGCCGCGCACGCCTGACCGGAGTCACCCTGCGCGATAAGGCAGGGGTTCCGCGCACCACATTCCCCGTGGGAGCACGTGTCCGTGTCGAGATCGCCTACCGCACCCCTAAAACGCTCGCTGAGCCCGCCATAGGCTTCGATCTCTTGCGCCTCAGTGATGGACTTCATGTCTTCACGACTAGCAACTACGACCATCAGATCTCCCTGGCCGGGCTTGTCGGTGAAGGCGCAGTGCACTTTACGATTCCCGCACTCACCTTGCCCGCTGGGGCGTACCGTGTCCAGGTAAATCTCTACCCGGATACCACGCAGCCGGAGTGGTCATGCGCTCCGGAGGATCTGCTTGAGGATGCCGTGACACTGACCATCGTGAGCGAGAGAGTCACCCATGGTGCTGCCTATCTCGATGTTGTCTGGGAGCCTTCCTCCCTATGAGACGCTGGATCAACGTCGTCCGGCAGCGGCTCTGGCGCATCGAGGAGAGCGCGATTCGCTTGCAAGAGTTACAAGCGGCAGTGCAGACACTCGCGGCGCAAAACACACAGCTTGTGGAACAGAATGATCAGCTCGCCACTGATCTCGCGCGACTCTTTGAGCGCCTAGACGCCAGCGATGTCAGCCGCCGCGCCGAGTTCGAGGCACTTCTTATTGAGCTAGGTCAGGCACAGGCACGCGCCACCTGGGCAGAGCAGGCAGCGGCGCGACTGCACCAGGCGTGGGCTGCCGGTGCCGATACCCGAGAAGCCACACGAGTCGCACTGGGACGCATCGAAGCGCGCCAAATCCACTCAAACGCTACGACAGCTCTGAGCGCGGCGGAGTTTAGTGTCTTTTCACAGTTCGGAGAAGATGGAATTCTTAGCTGGCT
>NZ_JAYUPA010000203.1:0-2106 GCF_043760365.1 Armatimonas sp. | reverse complement strand
GCAGAAAGTCGTTGCCGTCTGCTTTCACTTTTCCAAAGAGCTTCGGCCCCGCAAAGCCCGCGAGATTCCCTACCGAGTTGATGAACGCCAGGCCTGCTGCGATATAGGTTCCGCGCAGAAATTGCGGTGGCACCGCCCAGAACGGCCCGAGCGTGGACCACATCCCCGCCGCCGCCACCGAGAGGCAGACGAGCGAGCCCCAGAGTGGCATGAAGACTTGCCCCGAGAGAGCGAGTCCCACGGAGCCGACAATTGCAGGAACGGCGATATGCCAGCGCCGCTCGCCGGTCTTGTCCGAGTGCCAGGCATTGGCAACCATCGCAATCCCCGCAGTGAAGTAGGGAATCGCAGTGAGCTGACCGACCAAAGTGTTATTGCCACCACTCATTGACTTCAGAAGCTGTGGGAGCCACATCGTGATCCCGTACATTCCAAAGACCAGGAGAAAATAGACGCCACACCACATCCAGACTCGGGGATCGCGGACGAGTGTCTTCAGAACTGCGCTATCGTGGCTGTCTTCAACGGAGGTCGGCGTGCCAAACTCTGCCTCCTCGACACGTAGCCGCTCCTCGATTACCTGGCGCTCGTCCTCGGAGAGCCACTTGGCGTCTTTAGGGCCATTGGGTAAGTAGAGAAGAACCACAAAGCCGATCAGCGCCGCCGGAATCCCCTCCAGTACAAAGAGCCACTGCCACGGGGCCAGCGTCGGAAGATCCTTGGCCTTATCCAGAATCCAGCCCGAGAGCGGTCCGCCAAACGTAAGCGCGACGGCATTTGCGGTCATGAAGAGCGCCACAACCCGTGCCCGCTCTTTTCGGGTGAACCAGAACGTGAGGTAGAGCAAGACCCCCGGGAAGAAACCAGCCTCGGCAACCCCCAGCATAAACCGAAAAAAGTAGAAAGTGAGAACGCTGTTAGACAGTGCCATCATTGCGGAGATCAGGCCCCAGGTAATCATGATCCGTGTGATCCAAAGCCGCGCACCGACTTTTCGCAGGATTAAATTCGAGGGCACTTCAAAAAGAAAGTAGCCAAAAAAGAAGATTCCCGCCCCGCTGGCAAAAATCGCGTCACTGAACCACGACACTTCCTTCATCTCTAGCTTGGCAAAACCAACATTAACACGATCAATGTAGGCGATCACATAGAGGAAGAAGAGAAAAGGGATCAGCCGGAAAGCGGCTTTGCGGACGGCAGGGTGTTCCATGGGAGCCTAGTTCGACAGCGACCTGTTAAAAACCTTCCCCAGAGACCTGCAACAAATAGATTACACAGGGTATCCTTGCCACAAAGCAACGGAGGTTAGATCAATGACAAATGGGGACGTACTCGCCTACATCTCTGTGATTCTCACGATTTTGGTAACTCTATGGGCCACGATTCTAGCCGTGGGGTTGGTGTTCACCGCAAAGACCCAGCACGCCGCGCAGCGACTGGAACAAGCGCCAGGCCGCGCGATTGGAGTGGGCATTGGGCTGGCACTCGGGGGCATCGGGCTGGGAGTGATGCTCCTCAATAGTAAAAACGGCCTCTTTATGTTAATCGGCTGGGTGCTTCTGGCTCTGACACTCTGCCTCGCAATGGTCGGCAGTGCGGGCCTCGCTCGAGTCGTGAGCGCACGGATGCAGAGCATGTCCCCGACACAGAGCGCACTTGCACTCCTGGCACGCAGCGGGGCACTGCTCATCGCTGCGGGGGCACTGCCTGCTGTGGGTTGGGTTTTATTGTTCCCCCTCCAGCTCTTCGCCTCGCTCGGAGCCGGGTTCCAGGCACTCACCGCCCGCGAGCGTCGCGCCTACGAACAGCCCGTCGTGCAGGCGCAAGCTCAGACCAATCCCCAATGAAACGACGCGAACTGCTGGTAGGAGCGGGTGTTGCGGGGGCGGCGCTTGCGGGCTGCCAATCCCAAGGCGAAGGGCCGATTCGTGAGGCACTGCGCAGTGTGCGTGATCCACGCCCGCACGCCACACGCCCACCCATGCGCCCTATTGGCGACTCAAAGCTCCTCAACCGAGCTGCCTTCGGGCCGTCCATCGGGGATTTAGAACGGGTAAGCACTCTGGGCAACGTGGGCTGGCTCGCCGAGCAGCTCAAGGCTCCCGT
>NZ_JAYUPA010000202.1:0-2106 GCF_043760365.1 Armatimonas sp. | reverse complement strand
CTGCTCGGCATAGACCACACCCGCCTGACGTACCGCTACCAGGGCCGCGACTTCCGCCTGACGGATGTAGAAGGCACTGTGGTGAAGAAGATACTGGCGTAGCCCCTCGGTTGGAGCGAGGGGACTGGAGAGCCTGCGGCTGCGAAGGGCGTGCCGCCCATGGGAGTTTTTGGTGTTAGAGGGGCGCGACCTCTAATATCAGCAGGGGCTTGCCATCGGGGCCGTTGATAATGTGCTTACCGTAGCCGGTGAACTCCCCGGAGCGCGCCACGGTTTGCCAGCCCCCATTTTCATCAATCCAATA
The DNA here is from genome assembly GCF_043760365.1 of Armatimonas sp. Lineage (GTDB taxonomy): Bacteria > Armatimonadota > Armatimonadia > Armatimonadales > Armatimonadaceae > Armatimonas. Next base: position 1,802 of record NZ_JAYUPA010000202.1, on the reverse strand, counting down.
GTTACCCAGCTTTACAAAGCCCTTTTGCGAACTCGCCGACGCAGGGACAGACTGTGACCAGTAGATTTTCGGCGCACTTCCTGGTGCAGGGAAACTCGCCCGAAGTTCGGGATAGACCGCGGACAGAAAAGGCTCCGTGGGAACAACACCTGTTTTGAATGTTTGCATGCTACGGGGGTGTTTTGGATCGGTTAGTAGTTTCATTGTGACCGTAGCATCACCAATTACTTTCCAGGCATATCCTCCCGATTCCAAAGGGCGAAGCTGATCTCTACCCGGCACGTTAGTGTCTCCCGCCCAGGAGATCAGCCCCGCAGATCTGGAAACTCCATGAATCTTTGGAGAACGAAGGTAGGGATTAGACACACGAGGATCAAGTGAGACGACGGAATGAAACTTCACAAAACAGGTCGAATTTTTGTAAACTTCCATTAAATATGTATTCATTAATTTGATTAAACCTTCGGATCGTTGCTGATTTTCTTCTTCATTCTGAGTGAATGGTTTGATATATGCCATCGCTATTATTTCCCCACTTTTGTTGCGAATCTGAGTAGGCTTATCCATTTGTATGACAACTCGTGCTGTCTCATTTCCGAGGTCTGTGCTTTTAGAGCAGGTATCTGCATCGAGGTTATTCTTGCAGGGAAGTAAGGTGAGAGTTGCTGTGTTATTTGCTCCTGAGCCTAATAGCTCGAAATGAGGAGGTGAAACGGGTTTCATGGATTCACCAGGACTGATCATGATGTAGCCACGCGCATTGCCTTCTACCAGACACCACTGATTAAGAGATTTTGAGAAATTTATTGCTACAACGGGAGAGTGCTGAAGCGAGCGGGTGATGAAGGCACCGCCAATGGCACAGAAAGCAGCAGTGGCAGTGACAAGTATGAGGCGAGCTTGCATGGGTTTACCTTTAAGTTTGTGACGAAGTCGGGTCGGGGTGGGGGCGTGGAGAGATCGCAGGGATCTCCAGAGCGTCTCCAGGCGTTTTTTTTCCGTACGACACGGGGCACAGTGGGCCAGATGCAGCCGCACTTGGAGGGCTCGCCAGGGCGAGAGCTCGCGGTGTACCAGGTCGATCAGCTCAGATTGCAGGCGCTCGTGAGAGTTCATCTTGTTCTCGTCTCCTCCTCCGAGAGGATAGTGCGCAACGTCTTCACCGCCGTATGGACACGCCACTTGAGTGTCCCCACAGGCTCACCCAGAATCGCCGCCGCCTCTTTGTAGGTACGCCCTTCGATGGCTGTTAGCTGTAAAACGCGCCGCTCGGCTTCGGGGAGCTTGGCGAGTGCGTTTTTGAGCGTGAGGCTAGCGATAAGCTGTGGCGTGGTGTCCGGCTGGGTGTGGGTTTCATCCTCCAGAAGCTCCGTCGTGTGGCGAGAGCGCTGGCGATCCCGGAGCCGCCGCCGGGCAATTCCCAGGAGATACGGGAGCGGGGCCGCGTCTTTGCGAAACGACTCTTGCTGGTGGTAGGCCGCCAGCAGCGTCTCTTGCGCGACATCCTCCGCCTCCGCTCTGTCGGGAGTCCTGCGGTTGAGGTAGCCGACGAGCTTTGCGCGGAACGGTGCGAACCGCCGCTCAAACTGCGTTGACTTTCCTTGGGATTTCATGGTGCGTTGCGGAAACATAAGCTGTCTCACTCAAGATTAGCAGCGAGCAGGTGAGATGGTTGGAATCTTAACATTTATTTTTTTAACGCGGGTAAAATCCCCGTATGAAGAAAACGCTCCTTGTTGCTGTTCTTGGCATTGCCGCCGTCGGTTTTACGCTCCAGGCCACCCAGACCCGCAAGATGGGCA